>JAJYSO010000182.1 GCA_021793535.1 Bacteroidota bacterium
TTCCGATCTAATTCCCCAACCAGCACCGTTTTGAATGTTTAGATTGCCATATGATCTTCTATCAAAACATCGCTACAGCCGTGGCAGTAATCATAGAAAAAGATTCAAAAATATTATTCACCGTACGCAATCAGGAGCCTCAACAGGGCAAATTAGATTTACCTGGAGGCTTCACGGACCCAGAAGAAACAGCAGAGGAAACCTGTTCTAGGGAACTCAAAGAAGAGCTCAACATACAAATTTCTCCCTCTCAATTCACTTATTTTGGCTCCCAACCGAACAACTATCAATACAGAGGGTTGACTTATAAAACGGAAGATTTGGTTTTCGTCACCAAATTACCCGATTCAGCAGTTATTCAATTGGAAGAAACAGAGATTAAAGCGGTTAAATGGATAGAATTGTCGAACATTGACTTATCGGAGATAGCTTTTCACTCGCTACAGGAAGCCTTAAAACTATATTTGAAAACCAAGCCTTAAAATAGATAATCCTCAACGGCACCATCAGCTTGTTCTAAACCCAGAAATAGTACAATTATAGAGCGAAAAACGGGAATCGAACCCGCGACCTTCAGCTTGGGAAGCTGACGCTCTACCGACTGAGCTATTTTCGCATAACTTTTTACAACGGTTCCTGAATGAGGTCCCCTGTATCCACAGTACAATTTTATAAAAAAACCGAGTTTCCAAAAAGCATTTTCTCAATTTTATTTATAACATGGAACGTAAAACCCACAAGTCTTTTAGCTTATGGGAGGTAAGTGACTAGCCTTGGATGAGGATATACTGATCAATAGCATTACACCAACTTGTTCACCAATGCGATACCATTACTTTGAAAGGCCTTCCTGTTAAAAGCGCGGCGAGGAATAGAAAACTGTCGAAACACCTTGCCAGGGAAATTGAAGTACATAGGCAGGGCTCTTGGAATAAAAAATGGATTGAAAGGATAAACAAGTGGTGGGCATCCATCGCTTTTACCTCAGCTTAAAAACGTGTCGGTTATGTGGATGGCTAAATCAAGCCTTAAATCTTTGGATCAGCATATCGACATGCAAAAACGGAAATCACCTGGATAAGGGAATGCTATCCGCTGAGGCCAATTACACGAAAGAGGACTTCTTTTAAGAAGTGAAAGGGCTAGTGAAACCCGAAGCTCACTTATCTATAGTAAAAAGGGAGGTCATAAAAATGAATGATAGATCGAGCCTCTCTTTTGTAGAGGATAATTCTCAAATTTTGTAACTTCGCGGCGTGAAAAATTCAGAAAAAAAAGACATACGGGCTTTATCAAAAGAGGAACTACGCGAGTTTTTCTTGTCCATTGGAGAGGAATCCTTTAGAGGAAATCAAGTTTATGAATGGTTATGGTCAAAAAGCGTTCATGACTTTTCCGCTATGACCAATATTTCTCTAGAGATTCGAAAAAAGTTGGAAGAGTGTTTTGTAATCAACAACATAAAGGTTGACAAAATGCAAAAAAGCGCAGATGGAACCATCAAAAACGCAATGAGGCTGCATGATGGAAACATTGTAGAGTCGGTATTGATCCCCACTGCATCTAGAACAACAGCCTGTGTTTCATCACAAGTAGGCTGCAGCCTGAATTGCCAATTCTGCGCAACGGCCCGATTAAAACGCATGCGAAATCTCAATCCTGATGAAATATACGATCAAGTTGTGGCCATTGACAAGCAGAGTCGACTGTATTACAACCGGCCACTGTCCAATATTGTATTTATGGGAATGGGGGAGCCCCTTATGAATTATAGAAATGTGTTGCTTGCCATAGACAAAATCACCTCTCCCGAAGGACTGAACATGTCGACAAAACGAATTACTGTTTCCACTTCTGGGGTCCCAAAAATGATTAAAATTTTGGCAGACAAGGAAGCGAAATTCAAATTAGCAGTCTCCTTGCATTCGGCTATCGATGAAACGCGAACTAAGATCATGCCTTTCAACGATAATTTTCCCTTGAAAGATTTAAAAGAATCATTAATATATTGGTACGCAAAAACAAAACGGAAGATCACATACGAGTACCTCATTTGGAAAGGAATCAACGACGAGCAAAGAGACATCGATGCCCTGGTTGAATTTTGTCAAGCTGTGCCCTGTAAAGTGAACGTCATCGAGTACAATCCTATAGGTGATCCTCGATTCCAGCAAGCCGACCCGACAGTAACGGATCGCTATCAAAATGCACTTGAGGCAGCAGGGATTACAGTAACTGTACGCCGTTCTCGCGGAAAAGATATCGATGCCGCTTGTGGACAGCTGGCCAATAAATCTATTGGCGAAGCTCCGGTTCTCAAAAAAGATCTAGGTAAGCTTTAAGATATTAAATTGACCTTTACGTGAACTACCTACCCACGTAAAAAACGATGAATGGGTTTTACACTCTGCTTTATAAAAAATATCCGCCTCAGCATAAATAGTTTATTTTGAGACGGATATTTTTAATTTTACAAGGAAGCTCCTAAAGCAAAAGGGTACGAATTATAACTTATCCTTAATCCTTGCCTTTTTACCGTGTAATTCTCTGAAATAGAAAATACGAGATTGGGATACTTTACCGCGTTTGTTCACTTCTATCTTTTCCAAAGCCGGTAAGTTGAACGGAAAAATACGTTCTACTCCCACTGTTCCACTCATTTTACGAATAGTAAAAGTTTTGGTGGCTCCTTCTCCTCTAATTTGAAGGACTACCCCACGGAAAAACTGAATTCTCGATTTATCCCCTTCCGTAATTTTGTAATAAGCCGTAATGGTGTCTCCCGGAAAAAACTCAGGAAAATCTTTCTTCTCAACGTACTTGTCTTCGACGTACTTTAAAATGGATTCCATAACAATATTTTTGGTTCTTAAAGCAACATTCACGATTCTCGCCAGAGGTTAATTTAATGTGGCTGCAAAAGTAATTATTAATTTTATTTAAACAAATCTTTTTTCTTAATCTTTCAGGAGATCCGGACGCCGAAGCTTGGTTTGTTTGAAGGCTTGCTGCTCCCTCCACTCTCGAATCTTGGGGAAATTTCCACTGAGTAGAACATCGGGTACTTTCCATCCTTTATATTCTGCTGGTCGAGTATATATGGGCGGAGCCAAGATATCGTCTTGAAATGAATCGGTCAATGCTGATGTTTCATCTCCCAACACCTCAGGAAGCAAACGAATGATTGCGTCACAGACCACAGCAGCTCCGAGCTCCCCGCCTGAGAGCACATAGTCTCCAATAGAAATTTCTTTGGTAATGAAGTGATCGCGAACACGTTGGTCCACACCCTTATAGTGCCCGCATAAAATAATTAGATTTTTATATAGAGAAAGTCGATTGGCCATCTTCTGTGTAAATTGAGCTCCATCAGGTGTCATATAAATCACCTCATCATAAGTGCGCTCCTTTTTCAATTTAGAAATACACTCATCAATGGGCTCAATCATCATGACCATCCCCGCTCCTCCCCCATATTGATAATCGTCAATTCTTTTGTAGTTATCATGGGCGTAGTCTCTCAAATTATGAACAACTACTTCCACTATATTTTTATCAATAGCACGCTTTAAAATAGAAACTTCAAAAGGGCTTTTGAGTAAATCAGGAACAGCAGAAATAATATCGATACGCATGTCTAATGCTTTAAATAATTGCGCTCAATGTTATTTATTAATGTTTTTATTGCGTTCATCCTGCAATTGACGACCTAGTTTTTGTTGGGTTTCCAAAGCTTTTTTTCTATACTCATCATAATCGGCCTGTAGGTCTCTCAAATCGTTTTGAGCTTTAATGGTACCTTTATTACTCGTCTTGAACTTTCCGAAAAACAAAATGAGAGAACCCAAGAGAATTACGATGATAAAAATAACAATAATCTGATAAGTGGTTTTCATCATCTTGATACCCAAGAAGGAAAATTCGTTTCTACTTTTTTCTGCTGCCTTTAAGGATGAATTCGTCTTTTCCAAATCTTTGACAGACTGATCCAATTGTTTTTGTAAATCCGTAATCTGCGTATTGAGTTGACCGATTTCCGATTCCAAACTGCCGATTTGTTTTTTAGTGTCCCGTTGCAACTCCAAGAGCCGATCAAGTTTTACAACTTTATAACTCTGGAAGTTATTGGATTCTTTAATCAATTTTTCAAACTCGACATCAACCGTTTCTGCTACAGATTGAGAGGCCTGATCAGCTCCATCCTGGTGCATTGTATCGGTCTGAGCAGAAAGATTAAAAATCACTATGATTCCCATCAATAGGGACAACACTACATTTCTCATCCTTACCATTTAAATTAAGCCTGGTTTTTACCCCAGTTAAAAAACCATTTAATAATATGTAAATCTTCTCACCTTTGCGACGTATTTAGCCAATCGAATTACCTGATGGCTATAGCCATATTCGTTGTCATACCATACATAGAGCACTGCACTATTTCCATTGTTAGACACCACGGTTGCCTTGCTGTCAAAAATGGCAGGAGCAGAGGAACCAACAATATCTGATGAGACCAACTCATTGTCGGCAGAAAATTTTATCTGATCTACCAACCCCCCTTCCAACGCATATTTTTTAATAATAGTATTAACTTCTTCAGAAGTTGTCGACTTTTTTAAATTCAAATTCAAAATAGCCAAGGATCCATTAGGAACAGGAACACGGATGGCATTTGACGATAATTTCCCTTCCAAAGGAGGATATGCTTTGGCCACGGCCTGTCCTGCTCCCGTCTCGGTAATTACCATGTTTAAGGCAGCAGCTCTTCCTCTTCTGTATTTTTTATGAATATTATCTACCAAGTTTTGATCATTG
>JAJYSO010000183.1 GCA_021793535.1 Bacteroidota bacterium
TCTGAAACCCGTCTTTGTGTATAAGAAACTCGTTCAGCAAACATTTATTTACGGCTTGGCCACGGTGATTCCGCGGATCCTGAACTATTTTCTGGTTCCGCTGCATACCAGCGGGGTGATGACCACTGCTCAATACGGAGAAATCTCCAATGTTTTTGCCTATTTTGTACTGCTGAACGTCATCTTATCCTACGGGATGGAGACCGCCTTTTTCCGGTTCTTTCACAAAGAAAAACAAAAAGAAGAAGTCATCAATACTTCGGCTTGGTCCCTGATGGGAACCTCTTTTCTCTTTCTGCTTATCGGCTATTTGTTTCAACATCAACTGGCGCGGCTCGCAGATATCCCACTCCGAGTCGTCCAATTCGCCTTGTGGATCCTCGTATTGGATGCGCTGGTTGTCATTCCCTTTGCCTGGCTTCGGGCAAAAGAGCGCCCCATTCGTTATGCCCTTATTAAAACCATAAGCGTAGGCATCAATTTGGTGTTGAACTACGTGTTCTTACTATACCTGGCACAGTGGTCCTCCCTGTCGTCTTTTATTGCCAACTTCTACCAACCGGGATTCCAAGTTGAATACGTCTTTTTAGCCAATCTGATCGCCAGCCTAGTCACTCTACTTGTCTTACTGCCGTTCTACTTCAAGCTCAAATTCCACTTCGATAAGGCGCTTTGGAAAAGGATGATGCACTACTCCATCCCCATTTTAATTGCCGGGCTTGCCTATGCCATCAATGAAGCATCCGACCGAATGATGATGCTCTATTTGCTTCCCAAAGAGGTAGCCAAAAGTCAACTGGGGATCTATGCAGCCTGTTATAAGCTGGCCATTTTCATGACCCTATTTACCATGGCCTTCCGCTTGGGGATAGAGCCCTTCTTTTTTAAACATGCCCAGCATAAAAATGCCAAAAAAACCTATGCTGAAATCACCAAATACTTTACCATTTTTGGAGCGCTTATCTTGGTAGGGGTGATGGTGTTTATCGACATCTTAAAACGCATTTTAATCACCGATCAGGTTTTCTGGGAGGCCATGGATATTGTTCCGCTCATTCTTCTGGCCAATCTCTTTTTGGGAATTTATTACAACCTCTCGGTCTGGTATAAGGTAACCGACCGCACGAAATATGGAAGTTACATCTCCATTATTGCCGCGGTCATCACCCTAGTGGCCAACCTTTGGCTCATTCCGCTAATCGGCTATATAGGGGCAGCCATCGGCACCTTAGCCGCCTATGCCAGCATGATGTTCTTCTCTTATTTTTGGGGACAAAAATATTACCGAATTCCCTATGAGCTCAAGAAGATTTGCGGTTATTTGGGGTTGGCCATGTTCTTTTCAGCCCTCTCTTTCTATGGATTTCGGGAAAATTACCTCGTTGGAAGCCTGCTTCTTCTTATTTTTATGAGCATTATTTATGGAGCTGAAAAAAAGCAGCTCAAAAAACTGATCAAAAACTAACTTATGACCATCAAGATTATCAATTCCTCCAAGCATTCTTTACCGGAATATGCCACCCCGGCCTCAGCCGGAGTGGACCTACGGGCACATATAGACCAACCTCTTTTGCTTAACCCTTTGGAACGCTGCTTGGTCAAAACCGGTTTATTCCTTGAACTGCCCATCGGCTACGAAGCGCAGGTTCGCCCCCGCAGTGGACTCGCCTTAAAGCACGGCATTACCGTTTTAAACGCTCCGGGCACCATTGATGCGGACTATAGAGGAGAGATCGGAGTCATTTTAATCAACTTATCCCAAGAAGCATACACCTTAACCGATGGCGAACGCATTGCCCAACTGGTCATCGCACAACACGCACAAGCCCAATGGGAAGAAGTGGATACACTCGCCGACAGCACACGGGGAAAAGGAGGCTTTGGCAGTACCGGTAAAAAGTAAATTCTTACTGCAGTACCTGCTTGTAAGTATCGCCCTCTTGTAAATCACCGGTTTGATATCCTTTTAAAAACCATTGCTTGCGCTGCGCCGAAGTCCCATGGGTAAAAGTATCGGGGCGTACCTCTCCTTGAAAACGACGTTGAATGTTATCGTCTCCCACCGCTTGAGCGGCAGCTAAGGCCAATTCAATATCCCTTTGGTCCAAATATTTTTGTTCATAATGGGCAAATACACCAGCATAAAAATCTGCCTGCAGCTCCTGGGCTACCGAAAGTTTATTGGCCTGGGTAGTATTCGCTTGGGATTGTAGCTTGCGCACTTGAGCCGATGTCCCCATCAAGGTCTGAACATGATGACCGATCTCATGAGCCGTTACATAGGCAATGGTAAACGCTCCTACTTCTGCTCCAAAATCGCGCTGGAGCTCCACAAAAAAAGCCATATCCATATACAGTTGCCGATCAGAAGGGCAGTAAAAAGGTCCCGCAGCAGCCGTAGCCCGCCCACATCCGGTATCCACTTGGTCGGTAAACAATACCAAAGTAGGCTCTTGATATGTTCCCAAACCATTTTCGCTAAAGAGTTGACTCCAAATGTCCTCGGTATCGGCCAAGACCGTAGCCATAAAATCAGCCACCTCTTGTTCCTCAGGAGTCAAAGAACGCTGCTCCGGTGCTGCCTCTTGGACTGTACTGAACTGGTCTAAAAGCGGGGCGATGCTTTGGCCTGTCTCCCCACCAAAGAGCTGCAATAAAAGAACAATAATGGCAATGATTCCACCTCCAGCGGCGAGCTTGCCTTTCCCACTCATTCCCCTTCGGTCATCGAGGTTGGTGCTTTTTCGTCTCCCTTTCCATTGCATGCGTCCCTATTTTTTTAATGATTCCTCGACAAAAGTAGACTTTTTAGCGGATTTCAAAAAGTCCATCTTTTGGCAAAGCCCTACCCGATGTTTAAGGCAACTTTAAAATTGAAAATAAATAAAAGGTTGTGGGCCGGTACTGGCAATGGCATAAACCAGCCAAAACACCAGACCGATAAAGACTCCTTTGAAGAGTAGCGGTAAGCGGTAAAAGATTCCCCCGAGCCCTGCCATCCATCGCTTTGGCAAAAAATGCCATACAAAACCGATTCCGATCAATAGGAATACAGGGTAATACCCCTCCATAATGGCCACCCATTTCTCCGGATTCCATTGTAATGTACCGATATTGCCCAGCACTTGTAAGGCAACATCAAAATCACGAGCTCTAAAGAAGACCCAACCCAGACAAACAAAATGGAAAGTGAGCAAAATGGAAAACAACCGCCACAGCTTTTGCCACCAAAGGGGTGCCGCCTTTGCTTTGGGAACCAATGCCTGCACGGTCTTGTGAAAGGCCAACCCCAAGCCGTGCAAAGCACCCCACACAATAAACCGCAAGCTTGCGCCATGCCACAGCCCGCCGAGGAGCATGGTGGTCAATAAGTTAAAATTGGTGTACAAAGCCTTTTTGGAATCCCTCACAAATACAATAGTGCCGATAAAAAGCAATACACTCCCTGCCGAAAGATAAAGAGGAATCGGACTGGTCTCCCAAAAACTAATGCCCCACCACAGCATCCCAATAAAAAACAAGGAGGGAAAAAGGTACCCGCCAAAACTGCCCCTTCGGTTTCCGCCCACCGAGATGTATAAAAATTCCTTTAGCCATGTGGATAGCGAAATATGCCAACGCCTCCAAAATTCGGTTATGGAAGCCGATTGATAGGGTACGTTAAAGTTGATCGGAAGTCGATAACCCAAGAGCAGCGCCAGACCGATGGCCATATCGGAATATCCCGAAAAGTCACAGTAAATCTGGATGGCATAGCCGTAAACCGCCATTAAGTTTTCAAAAGCCGAATAAGTATTAGGCGCATCAAACACACGGTCTACAAAATTCACCGAGATGTAATCCGAGATGATCGCTTTTTTAATCAAGCCTCCGATAATCAAGAGCAAACCTTCATTAACTTCGGCTTTGGTCAGTTTAACCCCTTTGTATACCTGGGGCAAAAATTCTTTGGCCTTTACAATCGGACCGGCCACTAGTTGCGGAAAAAAAGAAATGTAAAAGACGTAGTCCAAATAGGTTTTGGCCGGAGCGATCTCCTTCCTATAAATCTCCATAATATAACTGATGGATTGGAAAGTAAAGAACGAAATCCCTACTGGCAGTAAAATGGCTCTCAAGTGAAAGTCACTCCCGCTGAGCTGGTTAAGGCTATCGATAAAGAAGTTGGTATACTTAAAATACCCCAAAATACCCAAATTGGAAACAATACTGATCACCAGATAGAATTTCCGCCACCCTTCTCGAGTTTCTTTGACCATGATCCCGGCCAAAAAGTAATCCAATATCGTTGTTCCGATCAGCAATAAAAAAAACAGTCCACTGGACTTATAGTAAAAAAACAAGGAAAACAGCACCACATACAACAGGCGGAGTCTGAAGCGTTTTCGCAAGAGAATATAAATGGCATAAAAGGCCAAAAACAAACCCAAAAACAGCCCAGAATTAAACAACAAAGGATGCTCGGAATCATAAACGAACCACTCACTCCATTGCTCTATCGAGGGAAAATAAGCCAGCAGTTCTTTAAAGTTCATTCACCAATCGTTTTTGGGTTGCTTGATAAAAAGCGCTTAACAGAGCTTCTGTAAAGAGCTTTCCCGAATGGGCATAGCCTTTGGGGGTATAATGGATATAATCTCTAAAATACCAGCCTTTTTTATAATTGGGCCGTATGTTTTGATTGCCACCGAGGGCCTCAAAGAGGTTCCAAACTGCAATCTGGTTTTCCTGCGCATACGCCAAAATAGCTTGGGTGTATTTCTCCACATACGCATTGGGAGTGGTACGC
>JAJYSO010000184.1 GCA_021793535.1 Bacteroidota bacterium
TCTAGAAAAACAAAAGTGAGTAGGGTAAGGGTTATGGTCTTCATCTTGAGTGTTTAAAATGTATACACAAGTATACTACTTTTTCCTCGTTTCCTCTTTTCAGGCATTTCTTTTTTGTTAGAAGGAGTGGAAAAATCATGTGAATTACCGTAAGGCGCGGGGATGCTCCCTGAAGTTTTATAGGAGCTCCTGTCATTCAACAGTCCATACAGAAAAAGCGGATCCCATTTTCCCACAGCTGATATTTGTGCCGATCGAAATGGGGATTAGCTGGAGACAACTTTTAAGCCGATGATCGAGCTGATTAAAGTGGTGATGAAAAGCAAACGTAAAAAGGTTGCTGGTTCATTAAAAACCAATATTCCAACAAGTACCGTTCCGACGGCTCCAATTCCGGTCCATACGGCATAAGCTGTTCCCATAGGTAAGGTCTGGGTAGCTTTTACCAAAAGAAGCATACTGATGGCTAGGGTGATGATAAAACCCATGTACCACAGGTAAAGATCCGTTCCAGTGGCTGTTTTTGCTTTTCCCAGACAGAAGGCAAAGGCAACTTCAAATAGGCCCGCGACAATTAAAGTAATCCAATTCATTTCTTATGCTAATTTGAGGGCAAAATTCCGCAAGGGAAGGGAGATTTCTTTTAACAAATGATAAAAAATGAGGTTAAGATCGGTCGGCGCGTATGCGGCTCAAACTCACTTGTGTGATCCCTAAATAAGAAGCGATATAGCTCAGTTGTACCCGCTGAATCAAATCGGGATGGTCCCTTAGAATTTCTTGGTAGCGTTCTTTTGCTGTTCGGAATTGGCGGGCGATAAAACGCTCTTCTGTTTTGATGAGTTCTTTCTCTGCAAATCTTCTGGCCCAATTTGCAATAGAGATGTCTTTAGCAAAGAGTTTTTGAAGCTTTTCAGTTTTCAATTCGTACAGTTCAGAATCTTCCAGTAGCGCTACGTCTTCATATCCCTTTTGATTTAAAACATAACTTTTCATTGAAACCAAGGTGTCGCCTTCTTTACAAAATAAAATTGTGATTTCATGATCTAGGGTTCGGGTATACACCCGGGCAATCCCTTTTTTTATAAAGAAGATACTGTGTTCGACTTTATCAGCGCTTAATAAAATATGGCCTTTAGGATAATTTACTTCCGTTATATTTTGTAAAAGTAGTTGTTTGGAAGGAAGCGGAAGTGGATAGATTTTGTCAAGGATGTGATCAAGTTTCATGGGATTTGTTTCAGAGCGCTTTTGCATGAAGATGGATGGAGTATGCAATATAATCAATAAGAGTACTTTGGCCTACAACGGCTTTACTTTTCCGGGACCCACAATTTTCCCTGTATTGCTGGTTGTTCTCTTTCTGCCGAAAATTAAAGGGAAGCGGGTCAAGGTATATGCTGTATCTTGATTGGGAGAGGCCTGGCAGCGCGAATCGGAATCCATAATGGTTGAAGGATGGGGAAAACTGCGCAAGTCTTCTTAAAATACAAAAAACGGGGCTAAATTTTACGCTAGTCCCGTTTTTACCCCACTAATTCGTATGTGTAGAGGTCGATGGTGGAGAATATCGGATTCGAACCGATGACCTTTTGGCTGCCAGCCAAACGCTCTAGCCAACTGAGCTAATCCCCCTTGTTCTTGACTAGGGCAAAAATAGAAATAAATTTGATTTGAAAAAATATTTTTATCTTGATTATTGATCTGGAAAGGAACAATGAAATATCCCTTTGGACGGAATCCGATTGTTATCGGTAAGCCGCTTTAGGTGTTAGGGTAATCTCAACCTTACTTTCTTGCCGTTTTTCCCAACAAATGTTGTTATTAGCGGACGCTATGTACCATCATAAGTAAGTTCAGTAACGTATGAATGCTCTTAGCACTTTCGGATGCTCAGAGATAGGAGAGCCCCCTATCTTCACTTTTTTATTTTTTTGTATTCACTATCAACAATACTATTTTCTTCGAACTTTACACCGCAGTTTTCGCCACAGTCCTATGGTAAGCAGCCTTCGTTTTAAATATCAATGTAAGAGATGGGTTTGTTTCATTCGTTTTTTATGTGACCATTACACTAACTCCACAAACTCTTTTTCAATCTCTCTAATCACTTTTTTCTGTATCTGTAGATTGGATGTGGCTTCTTTCCATTTTTTTGATGCTCCTTGAATTTTTTTAATAATCCCTATGGGGTTTTTAATAGCAAATTCCTCGGCAATGCGCATTACATCTTCTATGGTAATCGTATTTCTTTTATTATTGATGGATAACGCCCGTGATACATTACTGTAATTGAGGTTGATGTTTAGTGGGTAGGTTAAATCGTAGGCGGGGGCTAAATTCCAAGAATCGGTTTCTTTATTATATATAAAACTATGATTTTTTAAATGGTCATCTATGTTGGCAAATACCACGTTAAAAATCATTCTGCGGAAGAGCTCCTGTATGTCTTTATAAGGTACTTTAAGATCTAATGCCAATTTGAGTACATTTTCATAACTGGCATCATCTGGTTTTTTAAAATCCCATCCGGTAAGCCCGGAGGCCGTTAACACGTGTTGTTTTTCTCCGTTTTGCCTATCGTAACGTAAGGTAGCGAAATGCTTATTATCTATGAGCTTAGACGGCATCATCTGAATGCCTGCCTTTTGTGCCATCAGGTAATATACATATTCAATTTTTTCTCTGTTATATTCTTTTTCTTGCCCCTCATTCATACAAAGCTTGACCAAGTAATGGTTATAGTCATCACTATATTCCATATCTCCGGGAATGATTTTGCCAGTTTCCTTATGCTCAGAAATTAAAATTTTTGGTCGTGCCCCTCCCGCTGAAGTTCCAATTTTAAAAACATTTAATAAAGCGATATTGCTAAGTTCTTTTTCTGAAGTTTCATTTTTTAAGTCCAGAACTTTGTTTAGGACCTCAACGATTTCTTCAATATTGATGGTGGACGTTTTTGGAATTTTGGCTACCGGTTGGTATTCTAATGCGCCCATACCGCGATTGGCCACATAGGTTAACTGCTCTAAAGGTGTAATTTTTTTGAATTCTTTGTTTTTTGCTTCAAACCATTCTTTAAAAATGATATTTCCAAACCTATCCGGCAGGGAGTCGGCAATCATAGGCGGTAACCCTCTAAAAGTCTCTCCTTCAAATTTGTTGAATACCTGGACCGGTTTTATGCGCTTGAAAATATAAGGGAATATATTGGTGTATTGGCTGGATTCCAGAAACGCCGGGTTGTATTGAAAATAGGATGCTTTTTTGTCTATATCGTATCCCAGTTTACCTATTTCTAAACCAAATAACCACACGGTTATGATGTTGTTTTTTGCCATTAGTACAAGGATTTGATATCATTACTTGATTCCAAGTCTTTTAATGCTTGGTAAAAGCTTTCCAATAAATCGAAATGATTTGCAATCTTAAGCGCGGTGTCTATCGTTGCATTTTTGCCATTTTCAAACTTTTGGATTGTAAAACGCGATAGGCCTAATGCCTCTGCCAAGTCTTCTTGAGATATTTCGTACCCTTGCCTTTTCTGCTTACAAAGTTTTCCCAATTGCAGTTTGACTTCTTTAATTGTAACAGCATCAATCATATTATTGTTTATTATAATACTCAAATATAATAAAAAAATATAAAATGTTTATTATAGTAAACATTTTTTCATTCTTTCAATTTTACTTTCTCTCAAGTCAAAGTAAAGATGTATTCTATAACAGATACGGCTTAAGGACGAATGCAAAGGAAGAAGAGATTTCGACTCTAATGACCAATGTACACGCAATTTTTTATAAAACTGCGAGCTATATTTTAATAATCGGACTCAGGTTAGCCGTATTTAAACTGGCTGAAAAGTATTTAATGGGCAGGAATGACGACGATTTTTCCTTTGACATGCCCGTCTTCCAAATGTTGATGAGCCTTTTGGATATCCGTCATTTCATAGACCTTGGAGATGTAGGGTTTTAATTTCTTTTCTTCCAGTAATTCCGCCACAGCGGCCAAGTCTACGGGATTGGCTTTCATGATAAACCGAAGTCCTCTTTTGCCTGCGGCTTTGGCTTGTTCTTCTGCTGTGGCATTGGTTGCGGAAGGAATGGAGATCAAGAGTCCTCCTTTTTTAAGGGTTTGGAGGGAACGTTTGATATAGGAACCGCCTAAGAGATCGAAAACCACGTCCATTTCTTCAGGAAGGACATCTTCAAAGGTTTGTGTTTTGTAATCGATCAGAAAATCAGCTCCTAAACTTTGCAGAAACCCGTGTTTCTCTTTGGAGGCGGTCGCATAGACTTTCGCCCCATAAAGAGTAGCCAATTGAACGGCAAAATGCCCCACTCCGCCCGATGCTGCATGGATTAAAATGCGCATTCCGGGGGCTAGTTTTGCCTCGTGATGCAGGGCTTGATAAGCCGTCAAAGCCGCGATATTGCTCACGGCCGCTTCTAGAAAATCAACGGATTTTGGAATGTGGCACAAATCCTTTTCTTTGGCGATGAAATATTCTGCATAGGTTTTGCCGAAATGCGGAAAACCAATAATCCCAAAAACGCGATCTCCTTTGGAAAAAGAATTGACATTTTCTCCTACCTCGTGCACAACACCACTGGCATCCCAACCTAAAATACTGGGGGGATCGGCGAGAAGTTTTGCGCTAAAAGGATTGCCTTTGCGTGTCTTCACCTCGATGGGGTTGATGCTGAAGGCTTTGGTTTGTACCAATATTTCATCTTTTTGGGGATGGGGGGTATTGACCTCTTCG
>JAJYSO010000185.1 GCA_021793535.1 Bacteroidota bacterium
TGGGGAAAATAAAGGGGTGTCGTAACCCATTTTGTAGTGAGTAAGCGCCTCTGCCCGCGATTGGTACGCTGCAGGAGAGTTTTCAAAAGTATCGGTTTTAGGATTGTATTCATAGAGGTTGACGAATTTAGAGCGATCCAAGCTGTCTACATCATATCCTCCATAAATTCCCATAGGATCTAGGATGTGCTGAACAATGTATTGATCAAAGCGCGTATCAGACCATTTTTCAAGGATTGTCCCTGCTAAATTATAGTTGAGGTTACAGTACTCATAGGCTGTTCCAGGTTTATAGTCGTTGTAGCTTTTTTCCCAATGATCGGTAGAGTCAGGGTTAATAGTATTCAAGGTAAAATAGCCTTGATCATCATTTAGACTAGAGCTGTGGCTCAATACCATTTTAAGCGTGATGGGAGTATCTGGAAATTTAGGGTTTCGGATTTTGAAACCAATCAAATCACTTACATCGTCGTCCAGGTGCAAAACTCCTTTTTCGACCAGTTGCATAAGAGATGAAGAAGTAAATGATTTCGAAATGGAGGCTATCCGGAATAAATCACCCTCTTTTAAGGGCGTTTTCTTTTCCAAATCGCTATAGCCAAAGTGATCTTCATATACTATTTCCCCATCTTTAACAACGGCAACAGCTAGGCCAACCGCATCTCTTTCATTGACCAATTGTTGTATTTTTTCATGGAGATCGGTCTTCTTCGGTTGGGAGCAGGCGAGCATAAGTAGAGTGAGTAGACTTAACATGAATAGCGTTGAGAGGTGTTTTCTGAAAAAGTTCATTTTAAGAAGGTTTTTATCATAAAAGATGGATGCAAGATACTAAAAATTTAAAAAGTTAACCTTTTATCAGAAGAATTATAAAAATAGAAAAACTTAGAGGGGTCCTTTTAACAACGACGAGGGAATATGCAGCAGCAATCCCTTAAAAGTCAAGAGGGAAATAAAATTAAAATAGGCGCTAGGTTGCATCCTATATAGGGTTGTTTGTAAATAAAAATCCTTCTTTATGTGGTTAGATACTAAATTTAGAGGTATTAAATTTAAGAATTGTTAAGATTTAAGTCATTTTCTGTTGGCATTTTGTTTCTTTTTTCTCACATTAGTGGCGCAAGTTAAAGACCTCGAAAAATCAATTTATTTCTCAATATGAAAAAAGCTCTGGTTTCATTTGTTTCCTTACTCTTTCCAATGTTAATATTCGCCCAGGACTCATTATCCGACAAGGTGAATGTTTTTTTTAAAGACTATACGAGTTGGTTTAACCATTTTATTTTTTACGAAATCCCGTTTTCCGATAACTTCCAAATCCCCTGGGTGGTTATTGTACTGATTGGTGGGGCCATTTATTTTACCATTTACTTCAAACTCATCAATTTTACGGAGTTTTTGACCGCTATTCGCGTGGTGAAAGGGGATTATGAGGACATAGAAGCAATGGGTGCGGAGGAGCTCTACCACGGTGTTGAAAAACATGAACAAGAGGATATTGTTGAAGAATTAAAGGAGGAAAATGAAAACCTAGGGGAGGTTTCACACTTTCAAGCCTTGGCCACAGCTTTGTCTGCCACAGTAGGGTTGGGGAATATTGCAGGGGTCGGTGTGGCGATATCCATTGGGGGGCCTGGCGCAACTTTTTGGATGATTGTCAGTGGCTTATTAGGTATGGCTACCAAATTTGCTGAATGTACCCTTGGGGTGAAGTACCGCGATATTGATCAATATGGGACGGTATACGGTGGCCCTATGTATTATTTAAGTAAAGGACTTGCCGAGAAAGGGATGAGCCGGCTGGGTAAAATATTAGCTGTTGTTTTTGCCATTTTGGTCACTGGAGGAGCTTTTGGAATCGGAAATATGTTTCAGGCCAATCAAGCCGCCGCTCAATTTGTCAATCTTTTTGGGTGGCAAGATAGCGGAGCAGTGATTTGGATTGGAATAGTCTTAGCCATTTTAGTAGGGCTGGTAGTTGTAGGAGGTGTCAAACGAATTGCCAAAGTGACCGAAAAGGTGGTGCCCTTTATGGCGGTATTGTATGTTGGAAGCGCCTTGGTAATTATCGGGGTCAATTACGCTCATATTGGAGATGCTTTTGGGTTGATTTTTGAAGGTGCATTTTCAGGATTGGGGATTGCCGGTGGACTTGTTGGGGTATTGATACAAGGTATTCAACGTGGAACATTTTCTAATGAGGCTGGTTTGGGATCTGCTCCAACTGCTCATGCTGCAGTTAAAACGCGGTACCCAGCTTCTGAAGGAATCGTTGCACTACTGGAACCTTTTATCGACACTGTTGTGGTTTGTACCATGACTGCTTTGGTCATTATTATTGCTAACTTTGATCACAACGTAGTGGAATATGGGCATGCGATAACTGAAGGGGTCACCGTGACTGCTGCTGCTTTTGATGCTGCTATACCGCATTTTTCAATAGTGCTGACCATTGCGGTTATTTTATTTGCGCTGTCCACAATGATTTCGTGGTCCTATTACGGGGTGCAAGGCTGGATGTATCTTTTTGGACGGAGCCCAAGAACCCGTATGATTTATAACATTCTTTTTTGTATTGGAATCTGGGTAGGCTCTGTTATTAGTCTGGATGCCGTAATTGATTTTGCGGATGCGATGAACTTTGCCATGGCAGTTCCCAATATTATTGGAGTAGTGATTCTGGCCTCAGTTGTTCGTAGAGAGCTCAAACGTTATAAGGAAGCCATAAAAATAAAACACAAAGCTTTAGATCGCGGACTCGAGGATGTAAATGAAAAGCTGTAATGTAAAAAAAGCAGCAAAAGAGCGAGTTACTTTTTTTATTATTGTTTTTATCGTGCATAAAAAGGGTCCACTGTATCCGCGGCTGGAAGGTAGTAGCAAGAGTACAGGATAAGTGAAAACGTAACCTTTGCCATATATCTAAAACTTTTTGATCAAAAATAAATTTTGCATTCTTGCGTTATGGAAGAAGGTGAAGTAAGAGGGTTGTATCAAAAAGGTGCGTTTGAAGGCTTATGGGCGAAAAAAGCAATCATTGGAAAGCGTATAACCAAGCATCCTGCTCTGGGCGATGATGCGGTGATGGAGAAAACCACCTTATTCTTATCTTAGCCTTTATTAATCAAACATAAGCATACCGAACACTTTCGCGATTAACAAGGTAGAGGGGGCACCCTATCACATTAAAAGAGTAGCCTATAGCGCTTAAAATAGAAGATACTGCCATTCGGAATTTGGTTTAAAATAACTACCTTGTGCACGGGAAGGTATCTTATTTCAGAAAAAGGAAAATATGGACCTATTATTGCGTTATAGTTACTAATTAATATAAATGATTCATGATTCATAATTATTTCACAGAAGAACATCAGTTGTTTAGAAAAAGTTTGCAAGATTTTTTGCAGAAGGAGGTCGTGCCTCATATCGAAAAGTGGGAGGAAGAAGGAACAATTGAACGCTTTATATGGAAAAGATTTGGAGATATGGGGTATTTTGGCTTGCATTACCCGGTTGAATATGGCGGATTGGATTTAGATCTTTTTTATACGGTTATCTTTTTGGAAGAGTTGCAGAAGATCAACTCTGGGGGCTTTGCGGCAGCCATGTGGGCACATGAGTTTTTGGCCATGACCCATTTGGCAAAAGAAGGAGATGCGTACATTAAAGAAAATTACTTGCAACCGAGTATTGCCGGTGATAAGATAGGTTGTTTGGCCATTACAGAACCCTTCGGAGGCTCTGATGTTGCGGGAATGCGTACCACGGCAGTGAAAGATGGAGCACACTATGTGCTCAATGGATCCAAAACTTTTATCACCAATGGAGTCTACTCAGACTATATTGTAGTGGCTGCCAAAACTGATGTGGCTCAGAGACATCACGGCATTACCATGTTCGTTGTAGATCGGGACACTCCGGGGGTAAAGGCGACTAAATTAGACAAATTGGGGTGGCGTGCGTCGGATACCGGAGAAATTTCCTTTACCGATGTGAAGGTTCCTTTGAAGAACAAGATGGGAGCCGAAAACAAAGGCTTTCAATACATCATGCAACATTTTGCCTTGGAAAGGCTCATCATGGCGATTAATGCACATGCCAGAACAGAATATGCCTTAGACTATGCGATTCAATATATGAAGGATAGGAAGGCTTTTGGGAAAAGTATTGATTCTTTTCAGGCGTTGCGACATAAGGTTGCAGATATTGCGGCACGGTTAGAAATGACCAAGACTTTTAATTATGAAATTGCCCGGAGATTGGACGCTGGTCAGTATGTTGTCAAGGAGGCCAGTATGGCAAAATTACTGTCTACAAAATTTGCAGATGAAGCGGCATATGATTGTTTGCAATTGTTGGGAGGATACGGATATATGGAGGAATACCCTATGGCAAGATTATTCCGAGATAGTCGATTGGGGCCTATAGGAGGGGGGACTTCGGAAATATTAAAAGAGATTATTGCCAAGATTGTCATAGATGGCAAGCAATATAACCCTGCAGTGAAATAATACCTTAAGTGGATTTTTTGAGATGGCGATTGAAGTTCAAGAGCTGAGTAAAACATATGGAGATCAGAAGGCGTTGGATGACCTTTCCTTTGTTATCAAGACGGGAGAAGTTGTTGGTTTTTTGGGACCCAATGGAGCAGGAAAATCCACGGCAATGAAAATTTTGACTGGTTACCTTTCGGCGACTTCAGGAAAAGTTTTAATAGAAAAAGAAGTTGTTGCCAAAGGGGGGATAGGCTTAGCCTATCCCC
>JAJYSO010000186.1 GCA_021793535.1 Bacteroidota bacterium
TTTCATAAGAAGGTAATTTTGAGATTATTGGTGTACGTAAAAATAGGGTATCCTTGGAAAGGTAGACTTGCCATAAGATAAGAAAGAACTCTTTTCTAGAATAAAAATTTGCTTATTTGTGGATCGCAAAATAGAACCGGAATGGAGTATGGGTTTTCTTGTTCGAACTTATAAAAAGGAGGAAGGAAGCACTGTATTTTCTATGAAAGAGATTTGATCATGATGAGTTCTAAAAAAAATAATTACTACTTTAGAAGTTGCAATTTGTTGGACGGTTGATATTGAAGTGGATAAAGAAATCAAATATGCTACGCACGATCAGTGCTTCACTAGAAACAGAAAACTCATGAATAACCAAAAACGTAAGAAAATGGAAATTCGTTACCGAACAGATATAATTCCAGATGCCGAGCAAATCATTAATGTTTATGATAATTCCGGTCTACGTCGCCCCACAACCGATAAAAAACGAATTGCGAAGATGTATGCTCACTCCAATTTAATTGTTACCGCTTGGGGTAAGGAGGAGTTAATAGGGGTTTCGCGTGCTCTCACAGATTTTTGCTATTGCTGTTACTTATCCGATCTTGCCGTCAAAAAAGACTTTCAAAAAAGCGGTGTGGGGAGAAAGCTTATTGAATTAACTAGGGAAATTATTGGTAAGCAAACCACCTTGATCCTTCTTTCGGCTCCAACGGCAATGAACTATTATCCCAAAGTTGGCTTTGAAAAAATAGAGAATGGATTTATCATTCATCGGCTTGAGGAGTAAGACCTTTGTTTAGGAGTCAGGATATTTGATTTTGCGTGATTCAATAAATGGCTACTCCTTATACAGGAAAACGATAATTTTGAAACGTCCATAGTTAATCCCGCCAAAGCGTGACGGGAAACGGGTCTCGTTTTTTATCAATGCTGACGTAATACGAATATAAATAACAGTAAACCAACACTTGTCGTTATTTTGATTAGTTTTGAATACTGTGAAAGGAGGTTTTGGGCGAGTCTGCAGTTATGGGAAAATCTGTTGAAACAAATAGCTTAAGATAATGAAATTTAAAACACACCATATTGATGAAATAAAAATTGCTGAGCTAGTTTCGGACGATTGTATTATTAACGGAGCTGAGGACGGGTTGGACTTATTGGGAAATGTTTATTATCAAGGCTTTGACAAAATTATAATAAAGGAACAAAACATCATAGCTGATTTTTTTGATCTAAAAACAGGATTGGCAGGTGAGATACTTCAAAAATTTGCCAATTATCGGGTTCGTTTGGTGATTATTGGTGACTTTTCAAAATATACAAGTAAAAGTTTAACAGCATTAATCTATGAAAGTAATAGAGGCAGGCAAATTAACTTTGTAGCTTCTCAATCAGAGGCAATAGAAGTATTATCTAGAAGGTGATCAAAGTTGCTTTTCCCAATGCCCAAACAAGTACTGGAACTCCTTGCAAAATTAATGATGGGGAATGCTGACATTCGTTGATGGAAAAATTCTTTCCTAAAATTTAAAATTGCAACTGTGATGCATAAAGTTGTTTTGCTATTTCTATTGGGATTAACTTCCTTTTTTGGATTTTCTCAAGCTGAAACCTACACTACAGCGTATGAAAATTTCATGAAGGAATATAATGCCGGAAATTTTGAGGGTATTTTCAATTCATTTACTTCGGAAATGAAAGGTACACTGCCTTTAGAAAAAGCAATACAATTTTTTAAAGGGTTAAAGGACCAAGAGGGGAAGATTGATAAATTTGATTTTGAAGGTTATTCTCAAGGAACTTTTGTAGAATATAAAACGAAGTTCGAAAAAGCGATTTTTTCCGTTAATATGTCCGTTGCTGAAAATGGTAAAATAAATGGGCTCTTTATTAAACCTTATGACAGTAAAGCAGAAATCACAAGCAAGGGAGTGAATGATTTAGCAAATTACCCCAGAGATATTGCTGAAATTATTTTTTCTTTAGTTCAAGATTTTCCTAACTACACACAACTAGCTATTGCGATTATCGAGAACGGAAAAACAAAAAATTACGGAATTATAAAAATAAATGATACTGTAAAACCAATAGAGAATCGAAACAAAGTTTTTGAAATCGGTTCCATTACCAAAGTTTTTACCGCCACTGTTTTAGCCTCTCTTGTTGAAGAAGGAAAGATAAAATTATTAGATGACATCAATACATATTATCCTTTTCCATTCCACAACAATTTTAAAATATCATTTGAAAGTTTAGCGAACCATACTTCGGGACTTCCTGCCTTGCCCGATAATCTCGATTCACCTAATCCTGAAAATCCATATAGCAATTATGACGTTAAAAAATTGGATGTTTATTTGAAAGACTTACTGGAGCTCGAGAATTCCACCCAAAAATATTCTTATTCAAATCTTGGCGCCGGATTACTTGGACACACTTTGGCCCTGTCTCAAAACACAACCTTTAAAGATTTGTTGCGCAGTAGAATTTTAAATAAGTACAACCTGGTAAGTACCATTTTGGATGGGAAAGATTCTGAAAACAGGATAAGCGGGAGGAGCGCACAAGGTTTGGTGACCTCTAATTGGGATTTTGATGTTTTGTTCGGGGCAGGGGGTATGTTATCAACTACTCAAGATATGGTAAAATTTATTTGTGCTGGATTTAATCCCAAAAACAAAGAGCTTGCCCTTACCCGAATACCGACTTTTAAAATAAACGATAATTTAGAAATGGGACTGGGTTGGCATATTCAAAAGAAGAAGGGTGAGAACGACTTATATTGGCATAATGAAGGTACAGGGGGGTACAGGTCCATACTTGTTTTTGATCCCCAAGCTAAAAATGGCGTAGTCGTTTTATCCAATGTTTCAGCGTTTCATCCGAAAAGTGAAAATATAGACAAATTAGGGTTCAATTTAATGAAGGAGATCGGCGCATCAGTTGCCCCATGAATAGGATGATATTGAGTAAATGAATCCCCAATAGCTTGGGAAACTAGTTTAATACAGAAGAAGAGCAAAAGCATTAAAATACAGAATATGAAAAAAGAAGTTATTACCGTTCTAGGGAGTACGGGCACGATTGGTTCAACATTGGTTCAACTGCTTTCACAGGCGCATGTTTCTGTTCGTGCTGTGATGCGGAATTATAATCGAATTCAAGAAGATTTGTTAGGCGTTCATTGGGTTAAGGCGGATGTGGCCGATAGGGTTTTGCTAGATGGTGTCTTAGCGGGTACAACCCAGTTGTTTATCCTTACCGGAAATCGCCCAGGATTTGGGGAGACCCAAATAAGGATTATCGAAAAAGCCAAGGAAGCCGGGGTTAAGCATATTGTGAAATTATCGGCGCTCGGAGCAACGCCGAGAACAAAATCGGGATTGGCAAAAGAGCATTACAATGCCGAACAAGCGCTGGAACGATCAGGTATATCTTATACCATCCTAAGACCACATGTCTTTATGCAAAATTGGTTGGGTGAAGTGGCTGAAACGGTCAGAAAGGAAAAAAAGATTTATGCAGCGGTAGGCGATGGAAAGGTGCCTTTTATTGACGCACGTGACATTGCTGCAGTCGCTGCCGAAGCTCTTTTGCATCCGGAAAAGCACAAGGGGAAGTACTATGTTTTGACCAGTGCTCAAGCCATTAGTTATTATGATCTGGCTGCTGCCATAACAGAAGTTCTTGGTGAAGAGGTGGTATACCTACCCTTATCTATGCAAGAGATGCGAGAACGTATGCAGGAGCAAGGGGTAAATGAAAAAATGATCGAATCTTACCTTGCACTAGCTGCTTATCAAAAAGCTGGAGGGACGACTGCTAAAACTTCAAATGATGTAGAAAATGTTTTAGGTAGGCCACCCATCAGCATTGCTGAGTTTGCCGAGCATTATAAAGAACATTTTAATAATTAAGCTTTACCATAAGCATCTATTGGCCATCTGGGCATGTCACATGCAAATAGGTTTCTTTGCTATTTTGAATAGTGCCTTTGGCAATTGGGGAGGTTGGTGTACCCCTTCCTAATTTTCAAAATTATTAGAAGAATTATGGGGTATTGAAAAATATAAGCTTTCGTCTATGACTAAGGAGCGGTTTCTGTTTCTAAAGTATATTTTTACAAGTCGATTTATTTAAACTAATCGTGTCCTGTCTATAGTTTATTATAAGGAGTATAAGAGCATTGGAAAGAGCTTTGTATTACAATCTCTTGTGCTGTAATAATAGCCACATTATACACCTACCTACATAAAGGTGGACAGCACCCTTTTAATTCTTTTGCTCATTTTTTATATGTAGGTATAAAAGCCTGGTCACTTTCTTGAATTTTTTTTCGATCTGATTAATCATTCTTTTTAAAAAGACAACCTCGTACTGTTTCTTTTCTAAACTTAGAGTACTAACCTAAAATAAGTACTCATGAAATCGAATATCGAAGGAAAAGTTATTGTCATGACAGGAGCCAGTAGAGGGATGGGAGCTGCCGCTGCAAAGCTATTAGCGGCTGGAGGTGCTGCTATGGTGCTTGGGGCAAAACGAATGGAAGAATTGGAGTTAGTATTAAGGGAAATTCATGACAAAAATGGTAAGGCTATAGGCATTAAGACAGATGTTACTAAATCCCGTCAAGTTAAAAACCTAGTGCGAAGAGCGGTTGAGGAATTTGGAAAAGTAGATGTCGTGATTAATAATGCCGGATTGATGCCGATCTCACCAGTTAAAAACTTGCATATTCCGGAATGGAATCAGATGATTGATGTAAA
>JAJYSO010000187.1 GCA_021793535.1 Bacteroidota bacterium
CGATTTTTAGGATCGAGAAAAGCGAGGCTTGACTTTTTTGACCGTATGCTCAACATGGCGGTGTCTCCTACCAAGTAATTGACAGCATTGAGTAAAAATTCTTGATTGCCATAACTTTTACCGGTCTTTGGGTTGTATTCCAGACTGGTAGGAGTTCCTTTCTCAATTTCATTTTTGATTACATCTCCGTCGGATATCACGATCATTTTGGTCGGTAAGCTGGTGTCTTTTGCTTGGGGGTAAGCAAATGGCTTTACCCTGTTTTGGTAGACGGAGGGGAACTGGCCTTCCAAGAGTACAGCTAAGATTTGCTCGCCGCTATGGTAAGTGTCAAAATCGGGTTTATTTCCGATAACGGCCGAGAGGTTCAGGGTGGTTGGGGTGCCTTCTACACGGGTAGCCACCGAACTTTTTAAAAGTACCTCTTTGTGGATACCGTTCTTTAACGTATCCATGGGGTTGGCAAAATCGAATCGGACCGGGGTGATCTGTTGCACGATGGGGTGAGCGCCCCAACCCGGGACCAAAGGGGAGTAATACCAGGGATAGGTGTGAAATTGCGTTTCTCTGCCGGAGCCTGAGGCTAAAATGAGGTGGTCCGCCCGCAGATCATTGACAAGGGAAGGTAAGATGCGCAGACCGTATTTAAAGAAGAAATCAGAGAGGTTTAAATCTTGGGGATAGGCTAATAAACTGGCGTTTTTGCTTTTAAAGAGGCTGTCTTTCTCCGCCCGTACTGCTTCGACCAGCCAGAGCGCCTTTCCTCCGTTCATAAGGTATTGATCGAGAACAAATTTTTCCTTTTCAGAAAAAGCCTTTGTGGGTTTGGCCTCGACAATCAAGTCGTAATCTTGAAGCTCTTCCAGTGTTTTAAGGGGAGCCTGCTTGGCTCCTTCTAAACTAAAAGGAGCGGTGTGATAGGAGCGACCAACGGCTTGTAAAAAACTGGCGATATAAGGGTCAGGAAGTTCGCCGTTGCTTCTTAGAAAGGCTATTTTTTTCTGTTTTTTTGTGGTCAATCGTTTAAAGCCGTCTGCAAAGGCGTATTCCAAATTTTGGATAGAGTGTTGAATGAGCTCTTCTTCTGTATCTTCCGGATTCATTTTAAGCAAAGCAATTTTTACGCTTTCCTTCCCCCGAGTGGCTACGGCCCATGGGAAGATCAACTGCTGACTTTGTGTGCCGTTTTTTTGGATATTGATGCGTTGTGGTGGCATTCCGGACCTAAAGAATCCTTGCCCCACTTCTTCTGCACTGGCTGTGTTTTCCTCTAAAGGATTGTAAAACTTGAATTTGATGTTCGCATTGCGCGCATGAAATTCTTCGAGTAGATACCGCGTCTCGTTTTGAAGCCGTTTGAAATGAGAAGGAAAATTGCCTTTGAGAAAAACACTGACATATACCGGTTCAGCTATGTTTTCGATGATTTCTTGAGAAGGTTTGGAGAGTGTATATTGATGATTTCGAGTCCAATCAAAGCGCATGAACCCATAGAAGGCGATGCTGTTGATCACCACCAGCCCAATGAGCAGGATAATATAAAATTTGCTATTTTTTATAAAGGATTTCATGTGCTATGTCGGCTGAGATTGAAATGGGTGAAGGAGAGAAATAGCGTAATCAAACTCAAAAAGTATAGAAGATCGCGTGTATCCAGTACGCCACGCTGAATGCTTTGGTAATGAAAGCTCACTCCTAAATATTGAAGCAGATCAGAAAGCTGTTCAAAGACCGCTAACTGAGACAGCCCGTCAAAAGCATAGAAGACGCAAAGGGTAAGCAAAGCGGAAAGAATAAAACTGACGATTTGGTTTTTGGATAAGGAAGAACAGAAGATCCCGATGGCTGTAAATACAAGTATCAAAAACAGTAACCCCAAGTAGGAACCTATGATTTGCCCCCCGTCGATCTGCTCGGCATCTTTACGTAGGTTATACAGGGTAAGTACATACAATAGCGTGGGCAGTAGGGCCAGTATACTGATGGTTGCATTCCCCAGGAACTTTCCCCAAATTAACTGCCATTTGGTGAGCGGTTTTGTGAGTAGTAGCTCCAAGGTGCCCTGTTTTTTTTCTTCGGAAAAGCTGCGCATGGTCACAGCTGGTATCAGGAAGAGAAAAACCCATGGCGCCAATTGGAAAAAACCGGACAAATCGGCAAAACCATAGGTTAAGATGTTAAAGCCCCCGTCAAAGACCCATAAGAATAAGCCGGTGACAAGCAAAAAGACTCCAATGACCAGATATCCGATAATCCCGGAAAAAAAAGCGTTGATTTCTTTGAGGAAAATGGCCGTCATATGCTGTTTATTTAAAACTGATGCTGATGGTGTCGTCGACTCTCAGTCCTAATAGAGAGGAAGCGCTGCCTACTGTACTGGGATTACTTTTGTATATGGAGATTTCCAAATAATCGGAGGAGTTGAAAAGCGCCAAGCGTTTTCCCTCCTCTTCACGACTTCCTTTAGGCAAGGAAAAATCGATAGCATCACTGTAATTTCTGTAGATGCGGTTAAACTGAAATCCTCGGGAGGAAATGGTAAAGGAACGGGCCTTGGCGATTTCTTTGAATATTTTTTTAGAAATGTTAGAAACAGCATTCCCGTAGTTGTCGATATAGATGATGGAGCCGATGATCTCGTTATTGTTTTTGATGACTGGTTCGATATTGCGCAAGCTCCTGAAAGAAGAAATGGATTTCCCGATGACCCCCAACTTTCCTCCTCGCGCAATATGAGTGGCTACTTGGACAAAAATATCCAATACCGGAAAATTCGTCACCACTTTGTCGTGGATGTTGATTTGTACGCTTTTTTCAGGGACTCTATCGTTGGTTAGCAAAGAGATGATCCCGTTGTTTGCACAAATGAAGTAATGCCCGTCCAGTTTTACGGCGATGTGTTCGTTTTCGGGCGTCAATTCTGAGTCCACCCCAAGGATATGTATACTCCCTTTGGGGAAGGCCTGGTAAGCGTTTTTGATGATATAGGCCGCCTCTGAGATGTGAAAAGGAGCGATCTCATGAGAAATATCGACGATCAGTACTTCTTTTAATTCACTGTATATAGCTCCTTTGACGGCGGCGACCGAAGCATCTTTCAATCCAAAATCAGTGGTGAGCGTGATAATGGGAATCATAGACATTGAGTGCTATATTTTCTATCAATCATTGAAAAATTGATTAATTTTGTTTGAAATAGATCGAACCCTGATGGCTTTTCAAATTTATTTTAAATAAAGTATTAAACTTGTTAATTGAAACGCTTTATAAAAACTTTTGCGAATTTACTTATTAAACCATAAAAATACCTGCTTTTGAACGAAATAAGCCTTGAATTGTCTCATATCAATCCCCGTGATTTCTTTGGGCAACAAAATGTAACGGTCGAACTGCTAAAAAAATATTTCCCTAAATTAAAAATTGTAGCCAGAGGAAATACCATAAGAGCCTTCGGGGATGATGAAGTCTTATTGGAGTTTGAACAGCGATTTCAACACCTTGTCAAACACTTTGAGAAATACAATCGTTTGGATGAAATTGATATTGAACGCATCTTATTGGGAGAAGAGCATACCGAAACCGAAGCCTCCAAAAAGAATGGAGCGGTATTGGTTCATGGCGATAGAGGGCGGTTGATCCGAGCTAAGACAGCCAATCAACGGTTATTGGTGGAGTTGAGTCGTAAGAACGACCTTGTCTTTGCGGTGGGGCCAGCGGGAACCGGAAAAACCTATACTGGTGTGGCTTTGGCGGTGAAGGCCTTGAAAGAAAAAGAAGTGCGCCGGATTATCTTGACGCGGCCCGCGGTGGAAGCCGGTGAGAATTTAGGATTTTTACCAGGGGATATGCGCGAAAAGCTCGATCCGTATATGCAGCCGTTGTACGATGCACTCAGGGATATGATTCCGGCTGAACGTTTGGAGGACTATTTGGAGCGAGGAGTAATTCAGATTGCTCCTTTGGCCTTTATGCGTGGCCGAACCTTGGACAACGCTTTTGTTATTTTGGACGAGGCACAAAACACTACCCATTCCCAAATGAAAATGTTTTTGACCCGAATGGGAAAAAGTGCCAAGTTTATCATTACAGGAGATCCCGGACAAGTCGACCTTCCCGCTCGAAAAATATCGGGTTTGAAGGAAACCCTCTTGTTGTTAAAGGACATCAAAGGAATAGGATTTGTTTTTTTAGATGACCGGGACGTCATTCGACATAAATTGGTCAAAAAGATTATTACGGCCTATAAGAGCCTTGAAAATACAGATTAAAATTTTACATATGAATACATTGCTTGGAACACAATTCCAGTTTCCCGGTCAAATCAGTGTTTATCACGGGAAAGTGAGAGAGGTTTATACCTTAGAAGACCAACGTTTGGTCATTGTTGCCTCTGACCGGCTCAGCGCTTTTGATGTGGTTATGCCCAAAGGGATCCCCTATAAAGGTCAAATATTGAATCAAATTGCAACCAAAATGCTACAAGCTACAGCAGATATTGTACCCAATTGGTTGGAAGCTACTCCTGATCCGAATGTGGCGGTAGGAAAAAAATGCACTCCATTTAAGGTGGAGATGGTAATTAGAGGCTATTTGTCGGGTCATGCGGCAAGGGTTTATCAGGCCGGAGAACGCACCTTATGCGGAGTGTCTTTACCCAAAGGAATGCGGGAGAATGATCGGTTTCCTCATCCGATAGATC
>JAJYSO010000188.1 GCA_021793535.1 Bacteroidota bacterium
AGCATTTGGAGATAAATTGTTATATGAAGACTTAAATTTCAAGTTACCACAAGCTGGAATAGTAGGAATTATCGGCCCTAACGGTGCGGGAAAAACAACAATTTTCAGGATGATTATGGGTGAAGAAGCCCCGGATAAAGGTACCTTTGAGGTTGGTGAAACCGCTAAAATTGCTTATGTCGATCAATCACACAGCAAGATCGATTCCGAAAAAACAATATGGGAAAATTTTAGTGACGGTCAAGAACTCATTTTGATGGGAGGACGCGAGGTAAACTCCAGGGCCTACTTAAGTAGGTTTAACTTTGCCGGAAGTGAGCAAAACAAAAAAGTAAGCACTTTATCTGGAGGGCAACGTAACCGTTTACACCTGGCCATGACTCTAAAAGAAGAAGGGAATGTTTTATTACTGGACGAGCCAACCAACGACCTCGATGTTAATACTTTAAGAGCACTGGAAGAAGGCTTAGAAAACTTTGCAGGTTGTGCAGTAATTATTTCCCACGATCGTTGGTTCTTGGATCGGGTCTGTACACATATTTTAGCTTTTGAGGGAGACTCTCAAGTTTATTTTTTTGAAGGTAGCTTTTCAGAATACGAAGAAAACAAGAAGAAACGACTGGGAGGAGATTTAATTCCAAAACGAATCAAATATAAAAAATTGACTCGGGATTAGTAATGCTAGATAGCTTATAACAAATATAAGTATATAGACATCAAGTTTGTTAAAACGCCTCAAATTATATGCTTTTGGATTGTAGAGAGCTTATTTTTGTAATACAATTAAAACGATATGGGAAAAGAAAATAGAAGACGCATCAAATGTTTAATTATCGGCTCCGGACCTGCAGGATATACTGCAGCGATATATGCAGCTCGGGCAGACCTACACCCGGTAATGTACACAGGGATGGAACCAGGTGGGCAATTGACCACCACCACAGAAGTGGATAACTTTCCGGGATACCCAAAAGGTATAGATGGACCGCAGTTGATGATTGAGCTACAACAACAGGCAGAACGTTTTGGAACAGAAGTAAATATGGGGGTAATTTCAGCCGTTAAACTCAGTGAAAATCATGGCGGAGTGCACCTTGCCCAAGTGGATGGGAAAGAGTGGATAGAAGCGCAAACAATTATTATTGCGACCGGGGCCACAGCAAAATATTTAGGCCTGCCCAGCGAACAACGATTACGAGGAGGTGGCGTTTCAGCCTGTGCAGTCTGTGATGGGTTCTTTTATAAGGGTCAGAAGGTAGCCGTTGTCGGTGGTGGAGATACAGCTTGTGAAGATGCCTCTTATTTGGCCAATATGTGCGAAAAAGTAACCATGCTCGTCCGTCGGGGTGAAATGCGTGCCTCCAAGGCCATGCAACACCGTGTCAATAAACTCAAGAATATTGAAATTTTATACCATACCGAAGCACAAGAAGTAATTGGAGAGCACGTAGTTGAAGGGCTAAAAGTTATCAACAATCAAACTCAAGAAACCAAAACACTTGATATTACCGGGTTCTTCTTGGCTATTGGCCACAAACCTAATACAGACATTTTTAAGGAACAATTGGAAACAGACCAAGCAGGGTACTTAATTACCCAAGGTAAAAGTACTAAAACAAAGCTCCCCGGTGTTTTTGCTTGTGGGGATGTTCAAGATAAAGAGTATCGCCAAGCGGTTACTGCAGCAGGAACAGGTTGCATGGCGGCCTTAGATGCCGAACGTTACTTAGGTACTGTCGAAGAAATCATTGAGAACGAAAAAACTGCTTTCTCAATCTAAACAACAAACCCTTAGTTAATCTCAGGATACTTTCTAACAAAAGGTTGGCCTCGATGACCAGCCTTTTTTTATAAGTTTCCAAAATTTTACTTTTTTGATTTAACCGGTTTGCAAAAAGAAGCCAATAAAAATTAGAGCCTTCTGCAGATGAAACGCTTTAAATAGCACAGAGCCTTTATGAAAAGATTATTACTTATCTCCATACGGGCAGTAAGCATATTCCGGAAGATCTTTGGGCTGAAATTCCCGATCTTGTAAGGGCTTTATAAGACCGTGAAACCTGCGAAATTTACGCTGGAAAAGCTTTAATAAACGAATTGTAAATGACCTTAAAATAACCGATCATCACGGCTTATTGACAACGGAAAAAATCCCTAAAGGCTTTTCGCATTACCCCCATTCAAAAAGAGAAACGATTCATTTGTATGGTAATGATAAACTTCCAAGGTGGTTAAATGAATTGTCCGCTGATATTGTTTTTATCAGACATACGCGTACAAGTATTTTTTCTGGAATGGAGGAAAATCTATGAAAAAAGGGTCAGACTATAAAAAAGCCAAACCCTCGTTATCTTAAATTTACACACTTACCAAGATAGTGTCCGGAGAAAGTGCTCCTCATCCCGATGAGTGCAATTAGACCTGTAATATTCATAAAAATCAAGGTTATCTCTCAAGAATGATTCCGCTCTCTCTAATTCATATTTCAGGTACTTTTTTGTTAGTTTCCGACTCAGAGGTTTTGCTGTTTCAATTTCATAAATAGCTCAGCTTTGCAATAATGATTGGTTTTAATCTTTTAAAAAAGAGAATCTCTTCTTCAATATTTTTAAAACCACGATCTAACACAAACTGTTTTAGCTCGGCTATACATTCCATCAGGAGCTCAATAACTTTTTTGGATGATAAAATTGGATTACCCACCTCTATCTCCTGGGTTTTTTCTTCCAACTTCCCTATATATTCGTTGTAGCGTTTTTCCATAGCATTTATTTTAATGTTAAAACTGCTATAGGTAAATCCTCATATCATTTTTACTATATCTGCATAACCTTTAAAAGTTTATTACTCTATAAAGAGTCGGTATTCGGATTATCAACACTCTCCTTTAAATAAGCAATGAGAGCTTCTACGGTAGTTGTTTCCAGATGTACTCTATTGCTGCCATATTTGTCCGATACGCCTTGTTCTGTGATATAAACAGCTTTATATGTCTTTTCCTTTTTCAAACGCTCCCCCCGACAATAGATTTCCTCTATACGGTAGCCATATGGATTTTCAATATGAAACTTAATTTGTAAGCCTAAATACCGCTTGCAGTAACCACCCATCTGTTCCATGGGGTTAGCTGAAAAAGTACGTTCAAAATTTTCTTCAAGCATATCAACTATCTCCTGACCAGTCATATCTACAATGGAAATAATCGGGTCCATCGGAACCATATTATACAAGTCCCATAACGTAATATCTCCTTTGTTAATGGGTGGGCCGTACCGCCATCCATTTGAGAATGCGATATCTACACCTGTCGCCTTACTAATAGCTTCTAATAATAGATTGTCCATAGACGACGAAAAAGTAGAATATCGGTGTAAGACGGTATCCGTTTTTCCAACAACCTGTTTTTGCAAGCTTCTATAGGGAGTCATAATGTCATTTACCATCCGCTCTATATGTTCATCACTATCAATATCTGCACTTACTTCTATAAGTTTATATTCATGTTGAGTAATTTTATTGTTATAAACTGACAACTTCAAATGGCCTACAAAAGAACCGTGAGCTCCACATTGAATGACTATGGTATCATTCACTTTTACAGGTTCGTAAAGTCTGTTATGAGTATGGGCGCTTAAACATATATCAACACCCTTCGTATTTTTAAGCAACTCAATATCCTGGGGGTAGCCGTTATGGGAAAGAAGTATAACCACATCCGCTCCCAATTCTTTAACTTCTTTAATATAATTATCTATTTCCCACGCTCCATCTGTCACGTAGATCTCCTTGCTAAAAGCACCGGGCATCGTTTTATCAATGATGTTAGAGCAGATACCGATTACAGCAATTTTTTTATTCCCCACTTCAATTATTGAATATGGGTCGAGCAATAGACCACCATTTTTTTTATAAATGTTAATGCCCAATATCGGATAATTAAGCTTTTCACCTAAGGATAAAAGATGATTAGGATTATAAGCGAAATCCCAATGCCCTACCATTCCGTTAAGACTAAGCTCTCTTAAAATTGGTGGGAGTACTTCTCCTTTCGAGATCACCACAGGCAAGGTTCCATGAAAAGTATCACCTCCATCAAAAAATAAAGCATGTTCACTCTTACTCTTTATCTGATTAAAAACCGTTGCGATTTTTGCATACCCTCCTGCTGTTTTTATATATTCTCCATCTTCATTGTAAAACAGCTCAGGATGCGGTTCGAGATAACCGTGTACGTCATTTATAAATCCTATTGATAATTCCATAATATTGAGTTTGGGATTTGAAACATTTTTTAATTAACGATAAACAACTGCTTACGCCTCGTACTGTCTTGTCATTCATTTATCAACTCTTCAATCTGTTTTATAAACTTGTTTGAAGCGTAGTTTGAAAAACCTTTGTGATGAAGCCTGATTTTTCCATTTTTATCCAGCACAATTGTTGTAGGCAATACTCCAGAGTAAATCTCTTTTGGCATATAACCATTCGACTGATACATTGGGATCGAAAACTCTTCTTTATCCAGATATGTTTTCCCCTTGTTTGGATCCTTGTCTTCGTTAATGGATAGAAAGAATATATTGGGATCTTCTTTAAATTGCGTGTAAAGTTTTTCAATTGAGGGAAATTCTGCTCGGCAAGGCGGGCACCAGGACGCCCAAAAATTAATAAATACTACTTTACCTAGAT
>JAJYSO010000189.1 GCA_021793535.1 Bacteroidota bacterium
CTGTAACCATCACTTTTGGCCATCCCTAGGCTCCCAGACAGTGAAAACCTATCCTTCAGCAATCCGGTATCAAATTTCAAATGGTGTTTATGAGTGTTAAAGGAACCAAAGGTATTGGTCAGTTCTGCTTCTGGTTTTTCACTTAAGGATGGGGTCAAGATATTCAAGCTGGCCCCAAAAGCTCCAGCACCATTGGTCGAGGTTCCTACCCCACGTTGCAGCTGCAAATTCTCCACCGAAGAGGTAAAATCGCCGAGATTCACCCAGAACACTCCTTGACTTTCTCCATCATTTAGAGGGACCCCATTAATCGTCGTATTAATACGCGTAGCATCGCTGCCGCGCACCCGAATCCCGGTATAGCCTATTCCGGCTCCGGCATCACTGGTACTGACTACCGAAGGCATGAAATTCATCAGTACTGGAATGTCTTGCCCCAGGTTTCGCTCTTCAATTTCCCGGTTGCTTAAGTTACTGTAGCTAATTGGGGAGTCGGCATCCACACGATAGGCCGAAATAAAAATTTCATCTAAATTTTCAATTTCGTCGGAGAGTTCTACGTTCAAAACCGCATCCTTTTTCACCTTCAAGGTGAAGGTCATTTGACTTCCTTTGTCAAAAGTAAACACATAGGACCCTTTGGGAAGTTCCAACTGGTAATATCCCGTTTGATCGGTATGGGTTTGTATTCCCAAGGAAGACACAGATACCCGCACATCCTTGGCGGGCGCGCCAAATTGTTTGACAATGCCCGATACGGAAAAGTTTTGCGCAATTCCCTGTAGGCTGACTAAAAAAATTAAAACACTTAAATAGAATACTCGTTTCATTCGTACGATTTTTTACGAATAAAAGGGGCGCTTATTCCAGGTTTATAAAATTCAGTAAATAAAAAAGTCCTGTCAAAAGCACGTTAACAAAAGGGGCTTTTACAGGACATCCATCGAGACCAAATCGGTCAGTTTTTCCCTTGGCAGCATGACCTGCCCAGGTTCGTTGGGTATAATCTCAGCCCATTTGATAATGGACACCCCTTTGAGATAGGCCACAAAGATATCCTTTTTTTTAGAAAAGAAAAACAGTCCTCGAAATTTTTAGGATCACCCCTTCATTTTTCAATAGGGGCCCAAAAAAGTTATCTATCTCTCTCAACATCGGCGGGCTATTCCTTTATATAGACAAGCGTCATAAAAAACAGCACATCAACCCACAACCCTTATTCCATTCCACACCCTTGGCCCTTTTTTCTACAATTTCTTCAAAAAATATTCAATCTTAAAAAATTAATTTCAACAAGATTATCCTCTTCATTTAGCTCCCAAATCTCTTAACAATTCAAAAATATTTTGTACCCCCTCTCACTTGAAATCACCTTGTAAATCCTTCTTTTTTACTTTTTTCATCCGTTATTCAGCTCCTTTTGAAGACTTCAAAAGGAGGCGTAAAAAAAGGCTTATTTTTTCATAAAACCTGAAAACCAGCATTGTTCCCTCTTGTTAAAAGCAGTTTGAGGCCAGTTTCTCTCCAACTTCGCTTTCTTTTCCTTAAAAAAATACTATCTTGGATTGAAATACCTAAACATTTGTTAAGCGATAGAGAATGCTATCCATATTATTGTCATTTTTGCTCCTCAAAATAAAGGGTTTATAGAAATGGCACTTTTTATGCACGTTTGATGGATATGAATCAAGATTTCATCTCTATAACGATCATAGACCTTTTTTATATTTCAAATTATGAAGAATAAACTACCTAAATTCATTGGGGTACTCGTGTTCTTGGGATTAGGCATCAGCCTTTTCTCGATAAAGAGTTGTTCTTATTTTCAAAAAGAACCGGTCCGAAACAATGCTGTTGCCTTACCGGTTTACGAAATCGACACCTCTACGGTGGTGATCAACACCAACTTTTTAGGAACTGTGGAAGGAAAATTTGACGTTGAAATTCGGCCGCAAGTAGAAGGTGAGCTTCAAGCCGCCTACGTCGATGAAGGGGACCATGTCGAGGAAGGGCAGCGGTTGTTTAAAATCGATCCTAGAAAATACGAGGAGGACCTCAATCGAGCGCTCGCCAAAGAGAATGTAGAGCGCGCCAAACTAAACAATGCCCGAACAGAAGTGGAACGCCTAAGACCGCTGGTTGAAAACAACGTGATGGCCCCTGTGCGTTTGGAAACCGAAAAATCGAATTACATGGTGGCCGAGGCCAATTTAAAACAAGCCTCTGCCGAGGTGGCCAATGCCCAAATTGAACTGGGATACACCACCATAGAAGCACCCGTTAGCGGGTATATTGGCCGTATTCGCAAACGAATCGGAAATCTGGTCAAGCCCGGAGACCCTGACCCCATTACTGTGCTGACCGATGTGGACGAGGTGTACATTTATTTTTCGGTCAACGAATCCGAATTCTCCAAGTTACAAGAAACCGACCCTTCTGTCAAAGATACGGTCTCCAAAGACCGACGAAGAGAAATCGGGCAGAAAGTATCCTTAATTTTACCCGATGGGACCGAATATCCCGAAGATGGGTTTATCGACGCCACCTCTGGTCAGGTGAACAAAACAACGGGAACGGTTACCTTGCGAGCCACTTTCCCCAATGCCGATAACATCCTGCGCTCCGGAAATACCGTAACCCTGGTAAGGCACGATAAAAAAAGAGGACGGGTTTTAATTCCGAGAAAGGCAACCTTTGAGCTTCAGGCCAAAACCTTTGTTCAAAAGTTGACCCCAGACAGTTTAGTCAAACGCCAACTGATTGAAATTGAAACCGAAGCTCCCAACAACCAGTACATTGTCTCTTCCGGGCTCCAGAGTGGAGACCGAATTTTAGTGGAAGGTTTGGACAAGGTATCGGACAGTACAAAAATCAGGGCTTTGCCTTATCAGCCGGATACCTTGGTGGCGCCCGGAAGCCGATCTGTAGTTCCCATCGACTCTAGTGCCACTCCGGTGGACACCAGTGCAAACCCGACGCGATAAAAGTACAGGTACACTCAAATTTAGAATAATAGATGTTTAAAAAATTTATAGACCGCCCGATTCTGTCAACCGTTATTTCCTTGATCATTGTATCATTGGGACTCGTTGGACTGATCGAACTGCCCATCACACGTTTTCCAGAAATTGCGCCACCCAGTGTCAGTGTATCTGCTTCTTATCCCGGAGCCGATGCAGAAACCGTGGCCAGTAGTGTATTGCTCCCCTTGGAAACCGCGATTAACGGGGTGGAAGACATGACCTATATTCGATCCAAAGCAGCTACGGGAAGTGCTTCGATCAACATTTTTTTTAAACAAGGCACCAATCCCGATCAAGCGGCGGTGAATGTTCAAAACCGAGTATCCATTGCCAACACGAACCTTCCCACGGAAGTCATCGAAAACGGGATTACCGTAGAACCTCAACAGCGGGGTTCCATCATGACCTTAAACATCTACAGCGATGACCCGGCCTTTGATGAAACCTTCCTGCAGTCCTACACCAATATTAACCTTATTCGGGAACTTCAGCGAATCGATGGTGTGGCCAAAGTCACCCGAATCGGAGCTCGAAGTTATGCCATGCGAATTTGGCTGGATCCCAACAAGTTGAGCGCCTACAACCTGGTTCCCTCCGATGTCAGAAAGGCCGTTAACGACCAAAACTTCGAGTTGGCCCCCGGGGAATTCGGGCAAAACTCAAACCAAGCTTTTCAAGTCACCATTCGGTATGGCGGTCGGTATACCTCCCAAAAAGAATTTGAAAACATCATTGTTAAAACTACCGATGAAGGAGCTGTATTGCGGCTGAAAGACATCGCTCGAGTCGAATTGAGTGCCACCAACCTCAACGCAGAAAACAAAGTGGATGGAAAACCTGGACTAACCATCAACATTACTCAAAACAGTGGAGCCAACGCCCGAGATATTGACACCAACATCCGACAAAAACTCACCGAGTTGTCCAAGGAGTTCCCCGAAGGAATCAAATACAGCATTTCCTATAGTGTAAAAGACCAAGTGGACAATTCAATCAGTCAGGTCCTGCATACTCTGGTAGAAGCCTTTATCCTGGTCTTTATCATCGTCTTTATCTTCCTACAAGATTTACGGGCAACCATTATTCCGGCCATTGCCATTCCCGTGGCACTGATTGGAACTTTATTCTTTATCTACCTCTTGGGCTTCTCCATCAACCTGTTGACCATGTTCGCCTTAGTACTGGCCATTGGGATTGTGGTCGACGATGCCATTGTAGTGGTAGAGGCCATCCATGAAAAACTGGAGTCGAACCCAGATGTCAGTCCACGAGATGCCTCTGTGGAAACCATGAATGAGATCGCCCCTGCCATTGTCTCGATCACCATGGTCATGGCCGCAGTATTTATACCCGTTGGCTTTATGCAGGGTCCAGCCGGTGTATTTTACCGGCAATTCGCCTATACATTGGCCATTGCCATTTTGATTTCGGCGCTGAACGCGTTAACCTTGTCCCCTGCTCTGTGTGCGCTGATTCTGCACCGGCAAAAAAAGAAGGAAAAAGAAGAGGAGCTTCAAGAAGAAGGAGCCAAAAATGGAAAAGAAAAAATCAAATCCCTTTTGGATTATTTTTTCATCTCATTCAATATGGCTTTCAACAAGATGACTCGCCGTTACCTTTCGGCTACCGCCGTTTTGATCAAAAAAAGAAAACTGGCGATGA
>JAJYSO010000190.1 GCA_021793535.1 Bacteroidota bacterium
ATCTTTTACTTCTTGTCCGTTATTATCAACACTTTCGCGTACATTATCAGCAGCAAATTGTAAATCTTCCAGCACTTTATCCATTACATACTCCCGACTATCTCGCGGTTTGTAAAGCAACTCGTCATCATCTTCTGACAATTCCTGATCATAATAAGGAACACCGCCAAACGATTTGACTAAATCATGGTATTCTAATGCTCTGAAAAAACGACCAATTCCTGTCCAATGGTCAATGGCTTCCTCTCCCATATCAACATCTTGAACTCTATTGATAAAAATATTAGCTTTTCTCACCCAAGAGAAATCCCAGCCACCGCCAGAGGTGGGAACTTGCTGAACAAAACGATCCGGACTTGTCGGGCCGAAGTCATCATTAAATGACTCTCCCGAGAAATAGTGACCCCAAGTCCATCCTGAACCATACCCTGTAAAGTAGGCTGTATAGAACCCATAAGCAAAGGTTTTTACACTACTTTCATCTGTCCAAAAGGTCTCGTCAGTCAATTGATCTTCAGGAGGGGTATCTAAAAAGTTCTCCTCACAAGCATTTAGCAATAAAAGACAAATGCTCAATGTTAGATATTTAAATATATTTTTCATTTTCTTTTATTTTATGAATTAAAGCGAAACTTGTATTCCAAAAGAGTAGCTCCTTCTATACGGATAAATTCTACCAAAAGTATTTGGGTCGTTTGAACCGGCAGATGTATAGTCAACCTCAGGATCAATAGGCACATCTAGATTAGTATGCTCAAATAAATTCTCTCCACTTAAGTAAATTCTAAATCTACTCAAGCTCAATTTATCAAGAACCGGCTTTGGTAAACTATACCCCAAAGTGATGTTTTTCATCCTAAAATAAGACATATCTAAAAGATATCTCGTTTGTGGTAAAAAGTTCATTGCATTATTACTTTGTCCTTGGTTCGTTGGTCTAGGATAATAAGCATCAGGATTCTCCGGTGTCCAATAATCTAATTGGTGTGCAAACCAAGCTTCTGAAGGATTGTATCCAGGAACAATCACCGGGCCACTAGGCCAAAAATCACGTTTCCCTACACCTTGCATAAAGAGACTTAAATCAAAACCTTTCCAATCGGCAGACACAGTCATACCATATTGATAACGTGGTGTCGTATTTCCAATCACTTTCATATCTCCATGGTCATCCACAGTTTGGCTACCATAACCAATTTCACCATCGCCATCCAAATCCTTAAATTTCACATCTCCGGGCCCGTAATGAAACCATCCATTGGTCTCAAAAATCTCCTGACTGGCGATTCCATCCTTCATATTTCCATTCGCATCAAAATCATCTTCGGTAAACAAGCGATCTGTCTCATATCCCCAAATTTCACCCAATATTTTTCCTTCATAATTAGAATTAATCCCTTTAGTCTCATTAGAGAAACGACTGATTTTTTCTTTGAAATCTGTCAAGGTTCCCTTAACCGACAGGTTTAAACCATTTGTAAAACTGTGATTATAAGAAAGTTCAAGCTCCCATCCTTGGGTATACATTTTACCATAATTTCGTTTTGGTGCTGCCGTTCCAAACGTGCTGGGAAGCGTTTTACCTGCACTGTGCATATCGCTTACCGTTCTTCTATACCAATCAAAATTAACTCCCAATTTATCATTAAAGAATTTAGCATCTAACCCAACATCCAGAGTAGTTACGGTTTCCCAAGTCAATCCAACAGGAAGTGACCCTGGGGTTCCTACAGTTACCATAGGGTTTCCGCCAATCAGCCAAGATGTTTCACTGGCTGACATCAATCTATAGATATTAGAATAATCTGTCTTTCGATTTCCGGGATTTCCCTGATTTCCTACTTGTCCATATGACCCTCTCAGTTTTAAGAAAGACAATGTCGGTTTAAGCGGCTCCATAAATGGTTCTTCTGTAATAATATAACCTACAGATCCGGAAGGAAAAAAGCCCCATTTTTTATCAGAAGACAATCTTGATGAGCCATCATATCTCGAGTTTAACTCTAACAAAAACTTATCTTTAAAGATATAGTTAACCCGACCAAAAAAGCCTAATGTAGACCAATGATCTCTACTTCCTCCTACAAACTGATCGCCGGTTGCTAACGGTAACTCTCCCATATCGGGATTAAGCAGATCACGTCTTTGTGAAGAGTGATACCAAAATTCATATTCTTCCAAGTCTCCACCGAGGGTTACTTTTAGCTGATGATCTTCGTGTAGTTCTTTATCATAAGTCAAGTAGGCTTTTGCTGTATTCCTTTTGCTCCAGTCTGAATCATATTCAACATAATCATAATTAGAACTGGTATAAGGAACTGCATCTAAATTAGGGCCTGTAGACCAGAAATCATAACCGGTTACGGAACCTCCGAATAATTTATTATGCTCGTTTATTTGATCGTGGGTATAATCAATATTAATTTCCATATCCTCAATAGGACGAATGGTAGTTCCCAAATTTATGCGATTCAGAGCCCGTGTATCGCGATTAGTATTGGCCTGCTCCATCTCTGCCAAGGCACTTCTAAAAGGATAGCCTTCAAAGGTGCCATAGGGATAGACAGCCGGCCATCTTGTCGTATAATACCAAGGATCGTAAGTAGCACTTCCAAAATTGAACGGGTTCTTTTTAACCGAATTTGTATTCAATATTTTAGCATGTACGTCTAACCAATCTGTAATTGATGAATTTAAACTCAAGTTTAGATTATAACGCTCATAAGAATCCATATTTGCTTTGTATACCCCATCTTGATGGAGATATCCTAATCCCAAATAGTAGTTTGTTCGTTCGCTTCCTCCTGAAATCGATAAGTCGTGCTTTTGGAGCGGAGAATATTTCTGAACAAACTGCTTACGAGGGTCCCAAGATCGATAGAAAAACAACTTTCCATCGCGACGTTCGAAGTCACGGCCTTCTACCATTTCTGGCCCCAGATCTTGTCCGCCATACTCTGCCTCCCAATCTCTCATTTTTTGAATGCCGGGTTCATCAATCCACATTCCGACAATACCAAATTCCTTAGTCGAAGGGTTTGTCCGTTGTAAAGCTTTAAAAGCCATTTCTGCTCCCTCAGCCGCTGGAGCAACACGAGGGGTTGTCGTCGGAGTTGACCAAGAGAAATTATTCGAATAACTGATCGTAGGAGCGGAATTACGCTTACCATTTTTAGTGGTAATTAAAATTACGCCCCACGCTCCTCTCGAACCGTAAATAGACGTAGAAGCCGCATCCTTAAGTACGGAAATATCTTTAATATCTTCGGGATTAATGTCCTGCAAGCTGGTAACCTCTACGTTATCTACCAGAATAAGTGGCTCGGATCCTCCTGAAGTTCCTAACGTTCCCACAGTACCCCTCAATTTAATTAAAGGGTTTTCTCCAATTTGCCCGCTGGCAGTAGTAATGGTTAGTCCCGGAGAGACTCCTTGTAATCCTCGTCCAACGTCAGCAATGGGTCTCGATTCTAGCACATCAGGATTAATTGTGGCAATTGCACTAGATACATCTCTTTTAGTCTGCTGTCCATATCCCACAACGACCACTTCATCCAAGCCTTCTATATCTGTTTTTAAAATTACCGAGATCTCGTTATTATCTCGAACAGCAATTTCTTGCTTTACAAAACCAATAGAGGAAAAAACCAGAATCCCCGAGCTGTCTTCAGGAATATTAATAGAATATTTCCCATCAAAATCGGTATTCACGCCAACATCGGTGTTTTTTACCGTCACTTCCACCCCAGGAATAGGGACGCCGTTGGAATCATGAACTTCCCCTGTAATGTTTTTGGCCTGCCCATTAACCATATATACTGCAAAAAACAGCATACATACAAAAAGTACTTTTTTAAGGTGTTCCATAATTTATATCGTATTTAGAAGGATGTCTTTTTGAGTTAAAAGATAATCCTAAATTAATCTCTCATTAACTTTAAGCATTACTGACGGAGAGAGGAACCTAAAATTATTTTTAACAATACATTGCGACATTCTTATTGTTTTACGCTTCGAATGTAGAAAAATTATTACAAATAATTACATAAAACAGCAAAAAAACGCAAAATGACAATTCAGTTTGTTAGTTTATTCTTAAATTAGCCCTATTACAAAGCTTAGAGCTGTCTTTTATTTTTAATAATATTTAGCTTAAAATACCGATCATGTTAAAAGAAGAACGAAAACAATATATCCTCAACGAGGTCCGACTTCACAATCGTGTACTTCTAAAAGATATTGCAGAAATGGTAGACGTTTCTGTCGATACAATTCGACGTGATGTTACCGAGTTAGATAAAAATAATCAATTAAAAAAGGTTCACGGAGGGGCCGTATCTCTCAGTTTCTTTGGTCAAAGAGTAAATGAAGAACAAGTGTTTGCGCTTGATGAAAAAAGAGTGATTGCTCGAAAAGCCTTAAATCTTTTTGAAAATGATCAAGTCGTTCTAATGAGTGGTGGCACAACAAACTATGAAATTGCTAAAATATGGCCTGAACATCTCAAATTGACCTGTTTCACTCCTAGCATTATTATTGCAGATTTACTCTCCATCAAAAAAAACACCGAAGTTATCTTAGTGGGAGGTTCGACTCGTATTCCTATGATTCAAGACGCCGTAGAAAGATTCTTCGGAAAGAAACCTTCAAAAGGAGTGAATCCAGACGAAGTAGTT
>JAJYSO010000191.1 GCA_021793535.1 Bacteroidota bacterium
TTTTATTACGACCTTTTGGAGGAGAAAGAAAAAAACAAGCGGACCGATGTGGCTTTGGTGCGATTGGAGCAACTCTTCCCCTTACCCGAGATGGAGATTCAAAAGACAATCAAACGTTATAAACAGCCAACCGATATCGTATGGGCACAAGAAGAGCCCCGAAATATGGCTGCCTATTCGCATTTGCTGCTCCACCTAAAAGGAAGTGAGAAATTTAGGGTTTGCAGTCGAGACTTTTACGGAGCCCCGGCTTCAGGAAGCAGTGAACGCTTTAAAGCCAGACACCAAGAAGTCATTAAAAATGTGTTCAAAACACCAACCAAATAAGTAAAATAAAATTTAGTAGACAGAAATAATTTAGATTATGGCCTTAGAAATGAAAGTCCCTTCACCGGGAGAGTCAATTACCTCAGTAGAGATTGCACAATGGCTGGTTGAAGACGGCGATTATGTAGAAAAAGATCAAGCAATTGCCGAAGTAGACAGCGATAAAGCGACCTTGGAATTGCCCGCTGAAGAAAGCGGAATCATTACTTTAAAAGCAGCCGAAGGGGATGAAGTGCAAGTGGGCGCTGTGGTGTGTCTAATCGATACCGATGCTAAAAAACCGGAAGGCTCCGGGGACTCTTCTGAAGAAAAACCAGCGGAAACAGAACCGCAAAAAGAGGCACCTAAAGCGGAAGAAAAAGCAGATCCTGTACCGGATCCCACGCCAGCACGTGAACCGAAAAAGGAAGAAAAAACCTATGCCAGTGGAACTCCCTCTCCGGCTGCTCGAAAGACCTTGGACGAGAAAGGTATTCAAGCATCGGCAGTCTCGGGAAGCGGAAAGGCAGGACGCATTACCAAACAGGATGCCGTGACAGCCAAGCCTGCCATGGGTACGCCTGGCCCGGGTAAACGTGGTGAAAAACGCGAGCGCATGTCCATGATGCGCCGTAAAACTGCTGAGCGATTGGTGGCTTCTAAGAATGAGACGGCCATGTTGACCACCTTCAACGAAGTGGATATGTCGGCCATTTTTGCGCTGAGAAAACAGTACAAAGAGGAGTTCAAGACCCGCCATGGTGTGAGCCTTGGGTTTATGTCGTTCTTTACTCTGGCTTGTGTGCGCGCATTGGATCTCTATCCGGCTGTAGGAGCGATGATTGATGGCAAAGAGATGATTACCTATGACTTTAAGGACATCAGTATAGCGGTTTCTGGCCCTAGAGGACTGATGGTTCCGGTAATCCGTAATGCGGAGAACTTGAGCTTCAGAGGAGTGGAAAATGAAGTCAAACGTTTGGCAGTGAAAGCGCGGGACGGAAAGTTGACGGTAGATGAAATGACCGGAGGGACCTTTACCATCACCAACGGAGGGGTATTCGGTTCGATGTTGTCTACGCCGATTATCAACCCCCCGCAAAGTGCTATTTTGGGAATGCACAATATCGTTGAGCGTCCTGTAGCCGTTGACGGAAAGGTAGAGATTAGACCAGTTATGTTTGTGGCCTTGTCTTATGATCACCGGGTCATTGATGGGAAAGAATCGGTCAGTTTCTTGTTTGAAGTGAAAAAAGCCTTGGAAAACCCGATCGAACTCTTGATGGACGGGAATGAAAAAGCAGCATTGGAGCTCTAGAGGAGTACCCCGTAAAAAAAGAAAAAGGCTGTCGATGGGACGGCCTTTTTTCTGGAAGAAAAAAATAAGGAAATACCAAAAAATACAGCAGATGTTTTCAAAAGAGACTTACCAAAACAGAAGAGCGAAGTTACAGCAAAACTTAAAAGGGGGCGTTGCCTTGTTTTTGGGGAATGTCGAAAACCCCATGAACTTTAAAGACAATACGTATCCTTTTCGCCAAGACAGTTCTTTTCTGTACTATTTTGGTATTCAGCAGCCGAAATTGGCTGCGGTTATCGATATCGATCGCAACCGGAGCATTTTGTTTGGAGATGAGCTGAGTATTGACCAGATCGTGTGGATGGGGCGTATGGAGACGCTGCAGGACAAGGCAGAGCGTTCCGGGATGGACAAGACCATTGCTTTTGACCAGTTGTTTTCCTTTGTTGAGCAAGTGGTAAAGGAAGGACGAACCCTGCATTTTTTACCGCCTTATCAGCCGGAAAATAAGATCTTATTGAGCCGGTTACTGGGTAGGAAGATTGTCAATTTAGCTCCTTCGGTACCCTTGATTAAGGCGGTTGCCGCACAGCGCTCCATAAAGGAGGAACAGGAAGTGCATGAAATTGAAAAAGCAGTGGAGGTATCCAATGCGATGCATCTTTTGGCCATGCAAAAAGCCAAACCTGGGGTGAAAGAGTTTGAGCTGGTCAGCGAAATGCAAAAATTGGCTGCCGATCATCAAATGCGTTTTTCTTATCCTTCTATCTTAACGGTAAACGGGCAAATCCTGCACAACCATTACCATGGGAACACCTTGCAAAAGGGAGATTTGGTCTTGAATGATTCTGGCGTGGAAACCCCCATGGGATATGCTGGGGATTTGACCCGAACCTTTCCAGTAGCGGCTACCTTTACTAAACGCCAGAGAGAATTATACGAAATCGTACACCGCGCTTTTCAAGCCTCCCAAGCCTTGTTAAAGCCCGGATTGAATTTTAAAGCGGTTCATTTGAAAACTGCCGAGGTTTTGACCGAGGGGCTCACGGCTTTGGGGTTGATGAAAGGAGATGTGAAAGAATCGGTGGCACAGCATGCCTTTACTTTGTTTTTCCAATGTGGAGTGGGGCACTTAATGGGGCTGGATGTACATGATATGGAGGATTTAGGGGAACAGTATGTAGGCTATACTCAAGAAGAGCCTAAGGATAAAGAAACCTTTGGGTGGAAATCGCTTCGCTTGGGCAAGGCTTTGGATGCGGGAAATGTCGTGACGGTTGAGCCCGGTATTTATATCATCCCGGATTTGATTGACATCTGGGAAAAAGAACAAAAACTCGCGCAGTTTATCAACTATGATAAGGTAAACGAATACCGCGATTTTGGTGGGATCCGCATCGAAGACGATTTCTTGATTACTCCTGAAGGGTATCGGCTTTTGGGCCAAGGGTTGCTTTCAACGGCAGACGAAGTGGAGGCCTTTAGAGCGGAAGCTCTGGAGGGTTAAGCTTCGCGGAACCAGAGGTACTTCTCCCGAAGCTGATGGCGGATTTCTAGGGTTTTGTCACTGATGCCCACTTTGTAGATATGGGGGTTTTCAAAGCGTTTATATTCCGGAGGAAGCTGAGCCAGTCGTTGGGCGGCGTAGCGTTGAATAGTCGTGACGTCTTCAATCAAGTTGAGGATTTCTCCCGCTTTCATTACCGGTTGTAGCAACGCCTCTTTGTCATAGGTGTTGCAGGCCATATATTTTCGGTCATCATAGGGATCAGTGATGCGTGATGGGAAACCTTCTTCATATTGAGCCACCGCATCTGCTCCTAGAAAAGTGCCGTCTTCTTCCAAAAGGCGATAGACCTGCTTGTTTCCCGGAAGAGTGGTTTTACGAATGTTTTCAGAAATTTTAATGCGCGGTTTTCCATTGGCCATGACCAGTTTGTAAACACCACCTAAAGCGGCATCGGGCTGGCCGGTGACCAGGGTGGTGCCGATTCCAAAAATGTCGATGGCGGCTTCTTGTTGCATTAAACTGCGGACCACAAACTCGTCCAATTGATTGGAAGCCGCGATCTTGACGTAAGGCAACCCGGCCTGGTCCAACATTTTTCTGGATTTGCGCGCCAAATAGGACAAATCTCCGCTATCGAGTCGGATGGCTTGTAACCGGTGTCCTTTCTTTTCCATTTCCTTGGCGATGGTAATGGCGTTAGGGACACCGCTTTTTAAAGTGTCGTAGGTATCGACCAGAAGGATGCAGTTATCGGGGTTGGTCTGGGCAAAATCCCGGAAGGCGACCTGTTCGTCTTCGTGCATTTGAATATAGGAATGCGCCATGGTACCGGAGGCCTTCAAGTTGTACTTTTTGGCGGCATAGACGTTGCTGGTGGAGTCGAAGCCTCCGATTATAGCCGCTCGGGTTGCCATTACCCCTCCTGCGCCTTGTGCGCGTCGCAGTCCGAATTCACTGAGTATTTTGTCTTTGGAGACCGATTTGATTCGGGCGGCTTTAGTGGCGATCAGGGATTGGAAGTTCAAGGTGTTGAGCAGCATGGTTTCCACCAGTTGGGTTTCCAGCATCGTGCCTTCTACATGCAGGATGGGTTCATTGGGAAAGACCACATCCCCTTCTTTGGGAGCGGATATGTTTCCGGTAAACCGGAAGTTTTCCAAGTGTTTTAAAAAGTGCTCCTTAAACCCATACTCGCGGAGGTAGTCGATTTCTTCTGCGGAAAAATGCAAGTGCTGAATACTTTTTAGCACATCGGCCAGGCCTGCGAAAATAACGTAGCCTCCTTGATAGGGGAGGGTTCTGAAAAAATAATCAAAGGCTACTTTTTGCTGGTGTTGCCGGGTAAGGAAATAGGATTGTGCCATGGCGAGCTGATAAAAATCAGTATAGATCCCTGAAGTTTGGTAATTCATGATGCAATATTAGGTTTGAAGGTCAAAAATAAATAATCCAAGGGAATAACCCACCTTGAATCGATTTTTAGTTTTTGTTAACACTTAGAAATAAGTGATGAAAAATATAGGAATACCTAGTATTTTTATGAAAACTTTAGAA
>JAJYSO010000192.1 GCA_021793535.1 Bacteroidota bacterium
ACTACATTTTGATCTTTGAATTGTGGATAGGCAGTTTTCTCCAAGTATTTTGAAAATTCTTTTACCTTAGATTTGTCATCTTCAAGAATCCAGTAATTCTCTTTCTTTTCAATTTTCATGGGCATTTTTATATATAGTAGCAGGCCTTATCAGCATGCGATCTGCTTCTTAGACCGAGCCAAGGTCTAAATGTACACTACCGGAATAAAAATTGCAAATAATACATGCAGTAATCCTTAAAAGCAATGGTGGCGTCGATTTATTGAATAGGGTAGCGCAAAGCTCTTTACGGTCTTTTTTTTGTGGGAATAATTTTCTATTTTTAAGAACTTTTCAAATGGATAAGGAGTGGATTAAACATCAAACTTCCCAAACAGGTTGTTTACGGCAGTAGAAGGCCACTCGTGAATATTATGAAAAATCTTATAAAAATGATTCAAAAGACACTGGGTATTGTTTTGATACTACTAGCTATACTGAGCTGCCAATCCAAAAAAGATGCTGCATTTGAACCCAAAGAAATCTACCGTTCAGATGATCTTATCCTTACTCAGGTATCTCAAAATACTTATGAACATACCTCCTTTTTGTCGACGCAGGACTTTGGGAAGGTCCCCGCAAACGGCCTTGTTGTAAGGGATGGTAAGGAGGTTGTAATTTTTGATACCCCGGCAACCCAAGCCAGCTCAGAGGAATTGATTCAATGGGTAGAGGAAGAGCTTCAGGCTAAGATCAATGCTGTCATTCCCACACATTTCCATGCCGATTGCTTGGGTGGATTAGAAGCCTTTCATAAGCGGGAGATTCCTTCCTATGCCTATTTTAAAACAATGGAATTGGCTGATGAAAATGATTTTGTGGTTCCGTTACATGCTTTTGAAGATTCTCTAGCCATAAAAGTAGGGGAAAAAGAAGTCACGGCCATATTTATGGGAGAGGGCCATACCAAGGATAATGTAATTGGTTATTTTCCTGATGAAAATATATTGTTTGGAGGATGTTTAATTAAAGAATTGGGGGCTGAAGAAGGAAATTTGGAAGATGCCAACCTTATGGATTGGTCTCCCACTGTTCGAAAAATTCAAAAAAAATATCCTCAGGCTAAAATCATTATTCCGGGACACGGTGCTTTTGGAGATCAGAAATTGCTGGATTACACCGCCGACTTGTTCAGTGAGTAACCTTAAGGGTGGCCCCAGGCATTAGTGATTTTCTCTATTCTTCGGGCGCCAGGCGAACCTTTAAACCTTCAAATTGCGGTTCCATTGGGATTTGACACCCTAATCGACTGTTTGGTTTGACATGAAAAGCCTCTGCTAACATGGCTTCTTCATCATCCGATGGATTCGGTAATACATGGTCAGATTCAATGTATACTTGACAAGTAGCACACATGGCCATTCCGCCACAGGTTCCCAAAACCGGCAAATCGTAAGCTTTACACACTTCCATTAGACTCATTCCCATATCAGTGGGGGCTGCAATGGAATGCGCTGTGCCTTGCCGATCAATGATTGTAATCTGAATATCGGACATACCTTTACCTCTTGTTTTTAAATTGCTTCGACTACGGCTTTTGGTGCTTGTTTACGGCTTCCATCAAATCCGGTTATGCCGCCGACAGTGGTGTATTTTAAAACGTACTTCTTATTGGGGTAAATACGGTTATATGCACTTTGACACATCAAGGTAGCTTCGTGAAAACCGCATAGAATTAATTTGAGTTTCCCGGGATAGGTGTTGATATCGCCAATGGCATAAATCCCTGGAATATTGGTTTGATAATCCAAGGCATTGTCCACTTTAATGGCATTTTTTTCGATTTCAAGTCCCCAATCGGCAAGAGGACCTAATTTGGGGGAGAGACCAAATAGAGGAATGAAATAATCAGTGGCGATTTCGATTTCCTTATTTTCTTCGTCTTTTGTCTGCACAATGATGGACTCCAATTTTCCATTTCCGTTTAACTTTTCGACTTCCGCAGGGGTGATGAGGTTTATCTTCCCCTGGTCCCTCAATTTTCTTACTTTTTCAACAGAATCCAAAGCACCTCTAAACTCTTTTCTCCGGTGAATCAAGGTGAGTTCTGATGCGATATCGGCTAGGGCTATACTCCAGTCCAAAGCCGAATCTCCTCCACCAGCCAAGACGACTTTCTTGTTTCGCAAGCTCTCGGGTTCTTTGATCATATAAGCCACTCCCTTTTCCTCATAATAAGAGAGGTTGGAAATGGTGGTTGGCTTTCTGGGTTCAAAACTACCCAATCCTCCGGCAATGGCAATAACTTTAGCTTTGTGCACGGTACCTTTGTTGGTGGTGACCACAAAGTGATTTTCTGGTGTTATTTCCAACTTTTCTGCCCGTTCTCCCAAAGTGAATCCCGGTTGGAAAGGTTTGATTTGCTCCAGTAGGTTATCGGTCAGGCCCTGCGCTGAAATTTCAGGAAATCCTGGAATGTCATATATAGGTTTTTTGGGGTAAATCTCTGCCAATTGTCCTCCGGGCTGTGCCAAGGCGTCAATCAAATGACATTTCAATTTTAAAAGCCCTGCTTCAAAAACTGTAAATAATCCCGTTGGCCCTGCGCCAATGATGAGAATATCCGTTTCAATCATTACACTTTAATATTGATTAAATGGAATGCGAATTTCCGAAATTTAATAGGAAACAAAAAGCCCTTTAAGCCTCAATATTGATGACTTCTTCTATTTGAGGGGCATGTTGTTTAATGGTGTATTCCACACCTGCTTTTAAGGTCATTTGGTTAATAGAACAATTGGCACAGTTGCCCTCCAATTGTACTTTAACAACGTTTGTGGCATCGTCGACATCCAGCAAAGAGATATCCCCTCCATCTTTTTGTAGAAAGGGTCTTATTTCTTCCAGCGCGGTTTCTACCTTTTTCTTTAATTCCGGGTTCTTGAATTCCATTTTGGTCCTACTTTTTTTTGGTAACTGCGCTACAGCCGGCCATCGTGGTAATTTGGATGGATTCTGTGGGTGGCAGTGTTTTGTTTCGTCTGATGGTTTCCCGTACGACATTTCGCGTGAGTTCGGTAAATGCCTCTGCTACAATCGACTGATTTTGAAGAGCAGCCGGGTGCCCCACGTCACCGGATTCTCGAATACTTTGAACAAGCGGTATTTCTCCCAAAAGTTCAATCCCTTCATCTTCGGCAAAGAATTGTGCCCCTTTCTGGCCAAAGATGTAATATTTATGATCCGGTAATTCGGCAGGGGTAAAATAAGCCATATTTTCAACTATACCAAGTACGGGCACGTTAATGCTTTTCTGGTTGAACATGGTCACCGCTCTTCGAGCATCGGCTAACGCTACTTTTTGAGGAGTACTCACGACAACGGCCCCGGTGATGGGCATGGCTTGCATAATGGACAAATGAATATCTCCTGTGCCTGGAGGCAAATCGATAATTAGAAAGTCGAGTTCTCCCCACGCCGCGTCAAAAATCATTTGGTTTAATGCTTTGGCTGCCATTGGCCCCCTCCAAACCACGGCTTGATCCGGTTCGGTAAAAAATCCAATAGAAAGAATCTTGACTCCGTAACTCTCGATGGGTTTCATTTTAGTTCGTCCATCCACTTCAACGGATAATGGTCGTTCACCCTCAACATCAAACATTGTTGTAGCCGATGGACCGTAAATATCGGCATCCAACAGCCCTACTTTCAGTCCCATCTTTTGAAGGCTTACAGCGATATTAGCAGCAATAGTGGATTTTCCTACCCCACCTTTGCCCGAAGCCACAGCAACGACATTTTTAATTCCCGGGATGGGCTTTCCTTTAATTTCTGCCAGGGTCCCTTTGCTGGGGGCATTGATGGTAATATTTACTTTTACTTTGGCTTTCTCATAGACTAAATCGTGAATCGCTTTTAAAATATCTACTTCTGCTCGCTTTTTAACGTGCATGGAAGGCTTTTTAAGTTCTAAATCCACGACGACTTCATCGCCGAATATATTCACATTTTTGATCGCATTGCTCTCTACCATACTCTGCCCTTCGCCAGCCACAGTAATGGTATCCAAGGCTTTCATGATGTCCTTTTTTTGTAAATCCATAGATGAATTTGACTTTATGCTTAATTAGAATTATTCTAAAGACAAAGATAGGATATATGCCTCTATTTAGGAACGGAAATAAGGTTAATTATTTAGAAGCATAATAAATAAGCTGCTGGGTTCCCCCATACATGAATCGTTATAAAGAGAAGGCGTAAACGGTAACTTTTCATGCATGTGAAAAGAGTTGATCTGCTTTTTATTCCTTTATTTTGCGTTTTGTGAACGACCAAATTCGAGTAGCTGTGAAACAAGGAGCGATAAAGATTATTTTTGTATGGAGTGGCGTGCTCCTTTTTTGTGGGACCTTTTTGCACGGGCAAGCCCTTCCTTTGCCTGTAAAGGATTCCTTGGTTTTAAATGAACCTTTGCAAGAAGTTTTAATCCAAGCCTTCGGCCAAGAGCGCAGCCTGAGGGAGCAACCGGTAGCCATTTCTCTTTTGGAGCAAGCAGACCGAAAAAAATTTAGCGCACAAAGTGTGGTCCCGGCGATGAATGCTTTACCGGGGGTGCGAATGGAACAACGCTCTCCGGGGAGCTATCGGCTAAATATCCGGGGGAGTTCCTTACGGTCTCCTTTTGGTGTA
>JAJYSO010000193.1 GCA_021793535.1 Bacteroidota bacterium
CAGCGGCCTCCATATTTTGCTCCGACAAATTCTCCATTAATCGGTGTAAAAAAGACCTCTCTTCTCGGGTCATCCAATTCATTCATCTTGCCGATAAAGGTTTCAGTTCCCACAAAATACCGCAAGCCTTGTCTGACCAAAAAGCTCCACCATGGATTGGTGTTGGGGTAATCTGGTAAATAGCGAAACAAAGCATTTTCGTCGTTCGATGAAATCACTTTGCCGGAGGCCTCAGAGACAGCTGTAGCCCCTTCTTGCGGAAGCGCATCGATTATTCTCATCCCCATTCTCAGTTTCAAAGAATTACCGAATTTAATCCATTTCCCAACATCCCCACCATAGATTAAATCGGAAGAACCGAATCCTCCGGCACTTTCATCAAGATCCGAAAGCGCGGTATTCAACCTTTTCAATAAATCTAAATAAACGGTTTGAGCGTCGTCGTACTTCGGTAAGGGGTTTTCAAAGTCCAAGGCCTCTGTATATGGAATATTCCCATAGGACTCCACAAGATTGGTATAGGTGAGCACCTCCATGATCTCAATCATCGCCAGCTTATTTTTTATTTCCGGAGTGATGTCCTCTGTTTCCATCAAGATTTTGGTGCTTTCCTTAAAATTGTTCAACACCCCCTGGTAGAGTGTGTTCCAAGAAGCTTCCGGGATATAAGTTACCCCTTCTAGATAGGTGACGGAAGTCAACTGCTGTGCCCACAACCTCGTAATACCGGGGCCTGTCGCCCGGTATTGAATGGAGTTCAAATTGTCAGAAAAGTTTTTAGTTGCATTTGCAAAAAACGTTTCTGCACCGGCGGTAGTAGCGTGTTTTTTATCTTCATTCAATTTCTCCAATTCACTGGTACATGATGAATAAAACAGCACCAACAGCACTGCTAATGATAGCTCTATAGTCTTTCTAATATTTTTCATTTTTATCATCTTTAAAATTGAAGTTTAATATTGAATCCAAATTCTCTTAAAGAGGGGTAAACTCCTTGCTGATGTCCTTGAACGTTTCCGGAAATCATTCCCCCTTCAGGATCCGCATAGGGGATGTTTTTATGAATGATCCATAAATTAGAGCCAATTAGCGACAACTCTAGACCGGTCAAGGATAATTTTTCGATTACCTTGGCAGGGAAGTTATAAGATAAAGATAACTCTCTTAACTTCACATAGGAGGCATCATACATAAACATGGCATCCGGTGCAGTAGGATGACCTAAAGCATGATCTCTATCCATAAAGCTGGAACGAATTTTATTCGGGCTTCCATCTGGAGCTACACCATCTAGGATAAGGCCTCCCCCATCCTCTACCGGGCTTCTTACCGGATTCCCCAATTCGTTGAGTCCAGTAGTATTCGAGTATAAACCATTTCTTGAGCCCACGGCCATATCACTGGAAAATATCTTTCCTCCCTTTTGAATATCGATTAGGAAGCTCAAGTTTAAATTTTTATAGCGAAAATTATTATTGATCCCTCCTATCCATTTTGGCAACATCCGCCCAATAACATGATCAGAAGTAGACGTCTTTTCATAGTAACCTGTATTTTGATTAACTACTTTTTTGCCATCTAAATACACAAAATCCGAACCGTAGAAAACACCATAGGGTCCTCCAACTTCTGCATTAATCGTTACATTATGACTTCCTGTTGCATAAAGTTCCAGATTGTCTACTCCTTCGGCCAAAGAGATAATTTTACTCTTATTTGTGGACCAGTTAAGGGTTAGATCCCACTGAAAATCTTCTGTCTTAATCGGAGCCCCTGTCAAGGCCAGCTCTACTCCTTCATTCATGACTTCTCCTGAGTTGACATATCGTCTGGTGTAGCCTGTAGCCGCCGTTATGATGATGGGCATGATCTGATCTTTTGTATTGGTCTTGTATGCAGAGAAATCCAGCCCTATTCTACCTTTTAAAAAGGACAACTCCAACCCAGCTTCATAACTTACGGTATTCTCGGGTTTGAGATTGGGGTTATTCTTAGTGGAGTTTACAGAATAAAGCTGTACAGACCCAAATGGATCGGGTTTGGACAATACATCAACCAGACTTTGTGGGCGAGCGCTGTTTCCAACTTCTGCATAATTCAATCGCAACTTTCCAAAAGAAAGCACATTGCTTTCAATTAGGTTGGAAAAGATAAAACTGGTGGTTACCGAAGGGTAGAAGAAAGAATTATTCCCTTTGGGTAAAGTGGAAGACCAATCGTTTCTTCCGGTCACATCAAGATATAACATGTTCTTATACCCCAAAGAAACCAGCCCGTATAAACTGTTCACACCGAGCTCTCTTAAAGACTCTGTGGTGGCTGGTGGAATCCCAATGGAATTCGAAATAGCATATAGATCATCTACGATTAGCCCTCCATTGGTCTCATTATAGCTGGATCTGAACTTATTCCTTCTTATATTGGTCCCCAAAACACCACTGAGGTTAAGATCACTGCCTAAGTCCTTATTGTAATTGAGCATCAAGTCATAGTTCAATTCCTCAAAGAAGATGTTTCGTAAGGAGTAGGAAGCGGGTTCTCGTATTAATGCATTTCGTCTTTCATCAATTTCAAAATTATAGGTGTCTATGGAGATCCTTCCCTTTACATCCAACCAATCGTTAATTTTATAATCCAAGGCCGCATTTCCAATAAATCGATTTCTCGTATCTTCTTCTCGATCTTGATCATAAACATAATAGGAGTTATCGATGGTTCCTCCTGGGAATTGAGACAGATTTTCCCCTGTCGCCTTATACAAATCTTCCAAGGCTTTAAAGTCAATATTCGGCTGGTAATACTGTCTTAAGTTAATAAATATATTGGTATAAGACCCTCCGATTCCTCCTCTTAATCTGCCTTGAGTAGTTGTCTTGGAATAATTCGCACTTCCGGAGATTTTCAACCTTTCGGATAATTTGAAACTCGAATTGAGGGAAAAGTTATTTCTTACCATTTTGCTGTTTGGAATAATCCCTTCTTGAGATAAATTGGAATAATTTAACCGATACGTGGCATCTTCAGAGTTCCCGGCAAAAGAAATATTGTTAGAAAGCGTAATAGGATTCTTTCTAAACAAATTCATAGGACCGCTTTTGGGTTTTACCCAAGGTGTGGGCTTATTGTAATCTGGCGATTCCGGATATACAGACGTCCACTGATAGACCAATAAATTTGGATCATAGGGGGCGCCCCATCCTCCATATTGATCAAAAGGAGCAACCAAATCCAATTGACCGTCACCATCCATATCTTTCATGTTGAAGTAACTGTCACCATTTGGTCCATTTACAGCTCCATACCCGCCTCCGTATTCATCTTGCCATTGTGGAAAGGTTTTCTTGTCAATGGATCCGATGGATACATTGGAGTTGATGGTAATGCCCAACCCTTTTCTGTTCTTTCCATCCTTGGTGGTAATGATAATGGCCCCATTAGCCGCTCTAGATCCATATAATGCAGTAGCAGCAGCACCTTTAAGAACGTTTATGGATTGTATATCATCAGGGTTTAAATCGGCTACAGCGTTTCCATAGTCCACGTTATCATTTGAAGAGCTATAGTTGGAGTTATCAACCGGCACCCCGTCGATAACCCAAAGGGCTTGGTTATCACCCGTCAGAGAAGTATTCCCTCTAATAATTACGTTTGTAGAGCCCCCTAGTGAAGTATTTCTCCTGATTTGTACACCTGCAACTTTACCCGATAGGGCATTGGCCACATCTCCTTGTTTACCTCTATTTAAGGCATCCCCTTCCACCTCTTGGGTCGCGTACCCCAAAGACCTTTTTTCACGGGATATTCCCAGCGCGGTTACCACCACTTCATCCAATGAGGTTCCTTCCTTCATGGTGACATTAATAACAGCATCCGACCCTACAGGTACACTTACATCTTGATACCCTATACTACTAAAGAGTAGTACTTGTCCAGTAGCAGCTGAAATACTGTAGTTTCCATCAAAATCAGAACTCGTTCCTAGCGTTGTTCCCTCCAAGCTTATGTTAGCGCCTGGAATCGGAATACCATTTTCATCCGAAACGGTACCGGAGATCTCTATTGTTTGAGCCTGAACAAATTGCCCAGCCAAAAGCAATAAAAAAATTAACAAATAGCTCAATGCTTTTTTCATAGTTTTCGTTTTTGTTTTCATCTCTTACAAATTTTAACTTATTTTAAGACTTGAAGTTCTACTATATTGATGAGTAGTCAACCGATTTTAACAAAAACGGGCTTTGTCGCCCATTAGCGGCTCTTTCTTTTTTTAGTCGCCAACATAGCTATTAAACGATAAATGACTCTTTTTCAACAAAATAAATACATAAACTATTGCATTATCCCGTCTTGTTGAATTTTCTTTTCCTCTAGGGCCATTTATGTTAACGAAAATATAGTTTTTTGAAAAGATTGTTGACCTGGGGATTACCTATTAAAAAAAGGACGTCTTGTAGAATACAGCCTCTTTCTTTATGGGTTGGATAAGAAAACCATAAAATGATGGTTCCACTTTAAAATAGCCCCTGACAGCACCGGTAATCAAGCGCACAAAGGATCAGTTAATGGGCAGTAATTGAACGGGATTTTCGACATCATCTAATAGATATTGGGAAAAATAATGCCACTTTCTATGCTCTACATAATT
>JAJYSO010000002.1 GCA_021793535.1 Bacteroidota bacterium
CCCTTACAAAAATTGGTGGTGCAAATGAAAGAAGAGTTGGATAAAATCAAGGAACAAATTCTAAATGTTTTGTAATGTTTGACGGAAAACTCATTGTCTTTTCAGCCCCTTCCGGATCCGGTAAAACTACGCTTGTCCGTCATCTTTTAAAGCAGAAAGACCTCAATTTGGATTTTTCTATTTCTGCCACTTCGAGGGCCCCCCGGGAGAACGAAAGAGATGGAATCGATTATTATTTCATCAGTACAGAAGAGTTTAAAAAACGCATAAAACAAGGAGATTTCTTAGAATGGGAGGAGGTTTATCGCGATAATTTCTACGGGACTTTAAAACGAGAGGTGGAGCGTATTTGGAACTTGGGCAAACACGTAATTTTTGATATTGATGTGGTGGGGGGATTGGATATCAAACATATTTACCCCGAGCGTACTTTAGCGGTTTTTGTCAAGCCTCCAAATATAGAGGAGCTCAAGATCCGCTTGAAGAAAAGAGGGACAGAAAGTGAAGATCGCATCAATATGCGAATTGCCAAGGCTTCTGTGGAGTTGGCTACGGCACCACAGTTCGATCATGTTATTGTCAATGAGGATTTGGATACCGCGCTTGGTGAGGCCGAAGACTTAGTTCGTGACTTTATTCGGTAATTTAATTTTTAATCACCGAGTCCATTTTCTGCATCTGTCGTCCGAAAATATCCCATTGTTGGTTTTTTAACGCCTGCTCCAGTTCTTCCCAATAGGATTCGATGGTTTTTAATTTAGGGTCCTTTGGGGGTCGGACAAGGGAATCCCCAGTAGGGACTAGGGGTTGAATGAGCGCTTTTAAAGGAGAGTCTAATTGGCGATCATATAAGGCGTTGATGGCCTGGTGAAGCGAGGGTTCCATCACCACTTTGTCTCCTACTGTGGCAATGACACGCTTGAGCTGTGGAATGTTGACCCCTTGTGCGATTAAAAATACGGGTTCTACATAGATAAAGGAGTCTTCCACAGGAATGATCATGAGGTTCCCCCGGATAACACTGGATCCACGTTGGTCCCAAAGGGATAGCTGTTGAGAAATTTCAGTATTTTGATCAATTTTTGCTTCAATTTGAGCTGGTCCCAGAAAGAGACGGCTCTTGGGAAGCTCATATACGTGAACTTGCCCGTAGTTTGGAAAATCAGACTCTGCTGCCATCCAAGCGACCATGTTGTCTCGATTATGCGGGGTAAGTGGGCTGATCAAAAGGTATTGTAACTGTTCTTCTTGAGGGAGTTTACTAACGATATAATAGGATTTCATTTTGATAGTTTGCCCAGCGTATTTGCTGTTTGGACGCTCCCATAAGTCTTCGTTGTTGTAAAAGGTTTGAGGGTTGGTCATGTGATACGTATTGTAAATGCTCATCTGGGCCTGAAAAAGAAAATCCGGATAGCGAATGTGGTTTCGCAGGTCTCCTTGAATTTCCGATAGGGGTTTGAACATTCCTGGGAAAACGGCTTGATAGGTTTTAATCAGGGGATCTTTTTCGTCTGTAATGTAAAAGTCTACATCCCCATGGTAAGCATCCACCACGACTTTAACCGAATTGCGGATGTAGTTTTCACGCCCGTTGAAAGGTTGGGCATACGGGTAATGGGAGGCAGTGAGGTAGGCATCCTGAATCCAATACAATTTTCCGTTGTCCAGAACCAAATAGGGACTTTCCTTGAGCTTTAAAAAAGGAGCTGCTTTTTGAATACGGGTTTGAACGTCTCGCCAAAACTGAATTTTACTTCCGCGCTTTAGGTATTCGGTTAAAAGAAGGTTGTAATCCCCAAAATAAAGGGAGAAGAGTAGTTTTTTGGGGAAGTTGTCGATGGCAATCCCTCCCCTTCCTTTATAATGGGTGTAGACATTGTCTTTTCCTTTAGGATAGTCGAGTTCTTTGACCTCGGTATTGACCAGTTTATAGGTTGTCTTGAGCTCTCCGTAATAGAGGGCTGGCTGAGTCACCTCCAAATTGATGTCGGATACCGGTGGTAAGTCTTTGATCAAGAGTTCCGGATTCCCGTCTTCGTTGGTTTCGGCTACCGGGCTCATGGTGATCCCATAGCCATGGGTGTACTGTAGGTGTTCGTTTACCCAAGTCTTGGCCTTTGCTGGCAGTTTGTGTGTATTGAGCTCTCTGGCCGAGACCATCATCTGCTCGTACCCGCGATTGGTGTGGTAGCGGTTGACACTGATGCTGGGAAAGGTGTAGTACAAACGGATTTCTTGCAGTTGCCGATAGGTCTCTAGAATGGGACGAGAATCCCAGAGGCGAATGCTGTTGATGGTTTGTTGATTTTTTTGAACCGAAGCATAGGAAATGGTATCAGAAGCGTCATAACTGGTTTCGTGGAAGTCGTCTAATCCATATGCTTTTCGGGTCATCGAAATGTTGTTGACCAAATAGGGTTCTTCCATTTTGAGCTCATTGGGCTTAACTTGTATGGATTGCATCCCCCAGGGTAGAAAAAATTGACCGATAACCCCAATGATGATGATCCCTACTGCCGCTTTCAGCAATTTGCCTAAGCGTTTTTGAGTAGCTTGATAAAAAGCCAATAGAGACCAAAGTAAAACCAGCAAAGTGAGAATCCAAAGAACTGGCAAGTTGATTTTGACATCGGTATAGCTGGCTCCAAAGACTACCCCTGAGGGGTTAAATAAGAGTTTAAATTGATCCAGAAAGTACCCGAACGCCAAGAGTAAGCCCCAGATTCCGAGGTTGATCAAAAGGTGTTTGGTGGCATGAGGGGTGCGATCGGTGGGGACAAAATTTTTACCAAATCCAATGGCGCCTTTGGAAATATAGACAAACAATAAAAGCGCTGTTGTGAAAAAGACAAGGCTGATGAGGCTGTTTTGCAAGGTTTCTAAGAAAGGCAGTGTAAAAATATAGAACCCTACGTCCCAATGAAAAACCGGATCGGTTTCTCCAAAAGCTTGCGGATGGATAAACCGGAACCACAGGTCCCATTTAAAGAGATACGAACTGGCGAAGAAAAGGCTGAAAAGGGCACTGATCAATCTAGAAATTAACCTAAACTGGCGGGCAGAGATGTATTGGGCGCCCAGATTTTCAAAAGGAGTATTGGAGAAGTTAAGGTAAAGCGGCCCCATGTTTTTGATCAGCCGTTTGAAATTGGGCAATAAATACAACAAGGCTACCGACAGCGCACCTAGAAATAAAAGAAGTTGGGTACCCCTAATTTTCCAAAAGACCGGTGCGTAGTGCAAATGGTCTAGCCATGCCCACTCTACGATCCACCCCGGTAAGGCGATCAAGAGCACAAGAAGGATCACTCCTAAGGCCAACCCTATTTTTAATCGGTTTGTTTTTTTAAACGACATGCCAGCTGATAAAGAATAGTTTTGAAAGGTACAAAAAGAATCCTGAAAAACAGAGGGACACAGCCAAACCCTATCCGGGCTATGAAAGTTGGAGTTTAAAGCGTTTCAAGACCCAATCCAAAATGAACTTGTAGATGGGCAGGAAGAGAATGGCGTTAATCATCATTTTAAAGATGTAATCTACGGTTCCCATTTCCACCCATTTTTCGGCATGGATAAGGCTGGAGGTTTTGTAAAAGGCAATAAAGAAAAACGTAAAGGTATCGATGAAATTCCCTACTATAGCCGAGGCCAAAGGAGCATGCCACCACTGTTTGTGCTGTCGCAGCTTGTTAAAAACCAGTACGTCCATAATTTGTCCTACCACATAGGCCATGAAACTGGCCAAGGCGATACGGAAGACAAACAGATTAAAGATAAACAACTGCCCTGTACCCATCCAGATACCGTCTTGAAAGCCTACAGTGACTACGTAAGAGACCAAGAGGGCAGGGAGCATGGCATAAAAAATGATCTGTCTTCCCATTTTGGCCCCGAAAATACGCACGGTCAAATCAGTGGCCAGAAAAATAAAGGGAAAGGAAAAGGCACCCCAAGTGGCAGTGTAGCCAAAGATCTCGATTGGAAACTGAACGAGATAATTGCTGGCTGCGATGATAAAAATGTGGAAGCTTGCCAAGAAAAAGGCAAGTTGTCGTTTATGGTGTGAAAGCATACTTTCCTAGTTTTTTTATGTAGGAGGATCTCGAACTACAGGATTTACATCCGGATTAAGGACGCAAAGCTACACAAAATTGGGCAAAGCTTTTTTGAAATAGGAAATATTTTAAAGGCCTTGGGTTTCCCTAACAGGAACCTGCTGTGTCTGACCAGAGGGGGCTTAAAAATTCAAGCCTCTAATTTTTTGATAAATTTGCAGTGCTTTTCCATCGGTTAAGGAAGCCACAGCACTACAGATTCCGATAAGATTAGGATATACAGAAGAAGAATCAAATTCGAAATCCGATAAAAAACTTGCCCTGATCAGGTTGTCATATGGGCTTGATGATTGACGTTGGCGATTTTCATAGGTTTGGGTAAAGGTGTCCAACAGGGTGCCGATTATTTTGTAGCCGGCAATTTCCTTTTCCATTACTTGCTGGCTCTGGTATACTTTTTTGACACTGATGCGCAGGATGTCCTCGATTTGTGCTTTGTACTGGGATAGATCCAGAAGGGCCTGATTGAAGGTGCCCGCGAGGATGGCTTGCTCGTGGTCCAAGAAGATGCGGGCCGCATCTCGAATTAAGGTGTTGATGGCCAGTGCCCGTAAATAGCTCACGCGAGCTTTGGTGGTAGTCAGTTGGCGGTAATTTTCTTTTCGAATCGTCTTTTCTACCAATTTAATCAGGTATTCCAGTGCGTAATCTTCTTCGATCCACCCTAAGTTAATACCATCTTCAAAATCGATTAAGGTGTAACAAATGTCGTCCGCTGCCTCTACCAAAAAAGCTAAAGGGTGACGTTTGTAACGCAGATGACTGCCCGAGGGATCGGTAGAGTGAAGTCCTAGCGACTGAGCGAGGTCTTTGAAAATGTGTTTCTCACTTTGGAAGAACCCAAATTTCTTATCGGCGATTTGCTGAGTGGGTTTATGGGGTAGAGATTCTTTGGGGTATTTGGTAAAGGCGCCCAAAGTGGCATAAGTTAACCGAAGACCATCTTGGATGCCATTGCGGGTTTGGGTGAGGAGTTTGAAGCCGTTGGCATTCCCTTCGAATTTGATAAGGTCCTGGTATTGTTTGGGGGTCAGTTCTGCTTTAAATCTTTTGCCGGCTCCTCCTTGAAAATATGCTCCGATGGCTTTTTCTCCTGAATGCCCAAACGGGGGATTGCCAATATCGTGGGCTAATGCGGCTGCAGCTACAATCGCCCCGAAGTCACTGAACTTGTATCCGGCTTTAACCAGGTGAGGATTTCTTTGCAAAACCTTTTTGCCCACAATCCGTCCCAACGAGCGGCCCACTACGGAGACTTCCATGCTGTGGGTTAGACGTGTGTGAACGAAATCAGTTTTGGATAAAGGAATGACTTGTGTTTTGTCTTGTAAACTCCGAAAAGCGGGAGAAAAAACAATACGATCATAGTCCACCTCAAAGCCCAATCGGGTGCCGTCCTCGTCCTTTCTGAGGCGTTCTTTGGTATCGTTGAACTTTTTTAAGGACAATAATTGCTCCCATTCCATATGATTTGTGTTTTGATAAGGTAAAAATAAGAAATGGATGCTTCTAAACAAGATGCTTTTGGAGCGGCCAATGTTAAAACGTGGCTTTTATACAATAAAAAAAGAGAGCTTTCCGTTTTAAAGCTCTCTTTTCATCACCCAATAGACTAATCAGAAGTTTGATTGATAGATAGGTTATGGTTGGTTTAATTAGCCATTGGTCACTGTAATCAAAATCTATAATGAGTATAACAAGCGCGGTGCCATTTCGTAAGTAGCTGATAATCAATGTAAATTTTACTTCAGAAGTTGGGTAATTGTGTGGAAAATCCACAAAAGTGTAGAAATTTTACACTATTATTAAGAATTTGCCTCCCTGTGTAGGACATTTTTAAGAAAAAAGAAAGTCACTTTAGCTCGGTGAGGGAAGGCAAAAATTTATTGTAAAGGTATTCGAAAGGATTTATCTTTGCGGCCTTATGAATAAATCCCGGATTCTTCAAAAATTTCAACAATCTCCTGCGCAAAAGGCGCTTATCGATCAGCTTACATTGGCAAAAGGGGAAACGGTAAAGCTTCACCTTAAAGGGCTGGTGGGTTCTGCTTTTTCCTTTGTAGTGGCCAATGCTTTTAAAGCCCTTGAGAGACCATTTGTCCTGGTACTTAACGACAAGGAAGAGGCCGCGTACTACCTGAATGACTTAGAGCAGTTAATTGGAGAGAAAGAAGTGCTTTTTTATCCTGGAAGCTACCGGCGCCCTTATCAAATCGAGGAAACGGACAACGCTAATATTTTGTTACGGGCAGAGGTTTTAAACCGGATCAATTCACAAAAGAAACCTTCGGTGATTGTCACCTACCCGGATGCGCTATTTGAGAAAGTGGTCACCAAAAAGGAGCTCAAAAAGAACACCTTGAAGTTCAAGGTCGGGGATGAGCTGTCCTTGGAATTTATCAACGAAGTCCTTTTTGAATACGAATTCAAGCGAGTCGATTTTGTGACCGAGCCCGGGGAATTTTCCGTGCGGGGAGGAATTATTGATGTATTTTCCTTCAGTAATGATAGCCCCTATAGAATCGAATTCTTCGGTGATGAGATCGAGAGCATCCGCAGCTTTGATATTGAGACGCAGCTTTCAAAGGACAAGTTGAAAAAGGCAGAAATTATGCCTAATGTCGAAAATAAGAAACTCAGTGAAGTTCGAGAGAGCTTTTTGGCGTATATCTCCTTAAAAAACGTAGTCTTTCTTAAGCATTTCGATTTGTGCATGGCACGGTTAGAGGATTTTTATAAAAAGGCGGAAACGGCCTTTGCCGCTATAGAAGGGGAGATTGCCCATCAAAAACCTGCCGAACTCTTTAACGATGCACAAAGCCTTCGGAAGGATTTGCAGAACTTGTCGGTAGTGGAATGGAACTCCAAGGCCTTTTTTAAAGAAGCGGAATCGCCTGCCCCAATTATTTTTCATACCCGGCCCCAGCCTTCGTTTAACAAGAAATTTGAGCTGCTAACGGCTGATTTGCTTCAGCATCAAAAAGCGGGCTATACCAATACGATTTTTTGTGTGACCCCACAACAGGCTAAGCGTTTTGAAGATATTTTCAGAGACCGAGAAAAATCACAAGGAGCACCGGATCCGGATTACGAAACCACGGTTCTGTCCATGTATCAAGGATTTATAGATGAGCAGGGAAAACAAGTCTGTTATACGGATCATCAACTCTTTGAGCGTTACCATAAATTCCGGCTCAAAACCGGATATGCCAAAAAGCAAGCGATTACCTTAAAGGAACTCAATAATCTACATGTGGGGGATTATGTGGTGCACATTGATCACGGAATTGGTAAATTTGCCGGCTTGCAAAAGATCGAAGTGGAAGGGAAGATGCAGGAAGCCATTAAACTGATGTATGCCAAACGGGATGTGCTATATCTGAGCATCCATTCCTTGCACAAGATTACCAAATACAATGGAAAAGAGGGCACTCAGCCTACCTTACACAAATTGGGAGGAACGGCCTGGGCGAGGAAAAAAAGTAAGGCCAAGTCTCGGGTGAAGCACATCGCCTTTGATTTGATCAAATTGTATGCCCAGCGGCGTTTGCAAAAAGGTTTTCAGTGCGGCCCGGATTCCTATTTGCAGAATGAGCTGGAAGCTTCTTTTATCTACGAAGATACTCCGGATCAGAGTGCAGCTACTGAGGCGGTGAAAAAAGATATGGAAAGCCTCCAACCCATGGATCGGTTGGTCTGTGGAGATGTGGGCTTTGGAAAAACAGAGGTGGCCATTCGGGCGGCTTTTAAAGCGGTGGATAACGGAAAACAAGTCGCGGTTTTGGTGCCCACCACTGTATTGGCCTTTCAACATTTTCAAACCTTTACCCAGCGGTTGAAAGATTTTCCGGTCACCGTGGACTACCTGAACCGATTCCGAACCGGCAAGGAGCGTCAGCGCATATTAGAAGAGCTTCATTCGGGAGTGCTTGATATTGTTATCGGCACCCATCAACTGGTCAATAAAAAAGTGAAATTTAAAGATTTAGGGCTGTTGATTGTCGATGAAGAACAAAAGTTTGGGGTGAGTGTGAAAGATAAACTCAAAACCTTAAAAGCCAATGTAGACACCTTGACCTTAACGGCTACACCCATTCCCAGAACCTTACAGTTTAGTTTAATGGCCGCTCGGGATTTATCCACCATTACGACTCCGCCCCCTAATCGGTTTCCAATAGAAACCCATGTGATCCGCTTTGCGGAAGACAGTATTCGAGATGCGATTGCTTATGAGATCCAGCGTGGAGGGCAAATCTTTTTTATCCACAACAGAATTGAAAACATCAAGGAGGTTGCCGGAATGATCCAACGCCTAGTGCCAGATGCAAAAGTAGGGATCGGCCATGGACAGATGGAAGGGAAAAAGCTTGAGCAGTTGATGTTGAATTTTATCAACGGTGCTTTTGATGTGCTGGTTTCTACTACAATTGTAGAGAGTGGACTTGACGTGCCCAATGCCAACACCATGATCATCAACAATGCGCATAATTTTGGATTATCCGATTTACACCAGATGCGCGGCCGAGTAGGACGAAGCAACAAAAAGGCATTTTGTTACTTTATTACGCCTCCTTTTTCTGCCATGACTGAAGAGGCGCGCAAGCGTATTCAAGCTTTGGAGCAGTTTTCTGATTTGGGTAGTGGGATTCATATTGCGATGAAGGATTTGGAAATTCGCGGCGCAGGAGATTTGTTGGGAGGTGAGCAAAGCGGGTTTATCAACGATATTGGATTTGAAACTTATCAAAAGATTTTAAATGAAGCCATTGAAGAATTGAAGGCAGAAGAGTTTAAAGAATTGTATGATGAAATAGGGGATGACCCTTCGAAAACCTTTGTCAAAGAGGTGCAAATTGACACAGATTTTGTATTGCTGTTCCCCGATGACTACATCAATAATATTACCGAGCGCTTAAACTTATATACCCAACTCAATGCCTTGGAGACAGGTGCGCAGCTGGAAGATTTTGAAAAGCACTTGGTGGATCGTTTTGGAGAGTTGCCTACCCAAGCTGTAGACCTTCTCAATTCGGTACGCATCAAATGGATTGCTACCCGTATCGGGCTGGAACGGGTGATCATGAAATCCAATAAGCTAATTGGGTATTTTATTGCCGATCAAAATTCTCGGTTCTATCAAAGCCCAGCATTTTCAAGAGTCTTGCAATACGTGCAGACCCATCCGCATCTGTGTACTTTAAAAGAGAAGGAAACGCGAAACGGGTTGCGGTTACTCCTTCGGTTTGAAGCCATCAGTAGTGTGGATGAGGCCTTGAGGGTATTGACTCCTTTGGATGTTAAATTGGAAAAAGTAGAAGAGTAAGGCAAAAACGACGAAGATGAAGTTTCCGCCTTTTGATTTTTCTTATTCGACGGCTACCGAATCGTCTCCTCTCCCATCTGCTACAGCGTGGTAATTCCCGTTTTCATCTACGACAATCATTTCAACACGCCCGATTTTATAAGTCTTTTTAAAGGTATACCCCTTTTTTTCTAAGGCCTTAATGGTCGTTTCAGGGAAATCTCTTTCCACTCGGACTTCTTCAGGTAACCACTGGTGGTGAAATTTAGGGGCGTTTACTGCAATGTTGGCATTTGCTCCAAAGTCGATGACATCCACGATGGATTGAAAGACTTGAGTAGGGATGGTGGTCCCTCCAGGAGTGCCCACGACGATTTTAGGAGTATTGTCCTTCAATACAATGGTGGGGCTCATCGCGCTGAGCATGCGTTTGTTGGGCTCGATGGCATTGGCTTTTCCGCCCAAGGCACCAAACATATTAGGCACGCCGGGTTTTGCCGAGAAGTCGTCCATTTCATTGTTTAAAAAGAAACCGGCTCCGGAAACTACAACTTTACTTCCGTAGCCCCCGTTAATCGTTGTTGTTGTGGATACGGCATTTCCGTCTTTGTCCAAAACACTGATGTGAGTGGTTTGCATACTCTCTTTTCCTAAGTTTTCGACTTTTCCGACTTCACTGCTCGGGGTGGCTTTGCTTGGGTCGTAGTTAGCCATCCTGTCTTTGAGATAAGCAGGACTCAAAAGCTTTTCGGTTTGGTCTTCGATGAAATCAGGGTCTCCCATGTATTCGGCGCGGTCCGCGAAAACTCTTCGCTCGACTTCAACCATCAATTGAACAGCTTCAGGAGAGTTGAGTTGCATCCCTTTTAAACCTTTAAGATCCACCATTTTAAGCAATTGTGCAAGCACTAAACCGCCGCTGGGTAAGGGCATGGTCACGACTTGGTGGCCTTGGTAATCGATCACGAGCGGCTCGCGTTCTCGAACTTGATAGTTTTTGAGATCCTTTTTAGAGATAATTCCATGACTCTCTTTCATTTGCTTGACAATAAGCTTGGCGGTCTCGCCTTCATAGAAACCTTTTTGCCCTTCTTTTTGAATGCGTTTTAAAGTGGCTGCCAATTCTTTTTGAACGAGGATATCGCCTTCTTTCCAAGGCTCCTCTTTTACAAAGGCAATCGGGTTTTTGTTGTACTTTAGGAAAGTCTCCTTTCGATTGTTTAGGGAGTTGGCGTCGGCTGCAGAGAGGGCGTAACCTTGCTCGGCTAAATCGATAGCAGGCTGAATCAACTTTTCCATGGGCAGCTTGGCATATTCGTGCATTTTGAACATTCCGGCTACGGAACCTGGAACTCCGGAGGCCAGCCCACCGGCTTGGCTTAAATCTAAGTTCGCATCGCCATTTTCATCTAAGTACATATCGCGGTGAGCCTTTGATGGTGCCTTTTCCCTATAGTCCAATGCGATCTTTTTCCCCGTTGTGGTAGTGGCTATGGTGAATCCCCCTCCACCGATATTTCCGGCTTGGGGGTGGGTGACCGCCAGGGCAAATTGCGTAGCGATCATGGCATCGAAAGCATTTCCACCCTCTCTGAGCATTTGCGCACCGGCTTCACTGGCTAAAGGGAAGGCTGAAGCCACCACTCCTTTGTTGCTGACTTTGACTTCCTTTACGGTGTTGTAATCCGTAAATTGTGCAAAAAGGGTCGCCGTGCTTATAAAAGCAAGAAGAAACAGAAATTTTCTCATGAGGTATTGATTTTATTTTGTGGCCATAAAAATACTATTTTAATTTTTAATAGCCGGGGTTTTGTTTCGTTCCGCGGTTGGCATCAAATTCTTGTTGTGGGTAAGGCATAGCCAAACGATCATCTCCTGGGGAGACCACTCCATGGTTGTTGGGCGTGGAGGAATCGATGTCCCGAATGGTCTTCCCGGTTCGGACTAAGTCATAGAAACGGAAGCCTTCGAAAAGGAATTCCTTTCGGCGCTCTTTTAGGATGTTATCAAGAGTGGCTTGGCTGTATAGGGAGGCATTTCGATTACTTGGGATCATGTTAAGATAAGTCGTTGCTTTGCTGGTGTTGTTTTCACCTTCTAAGAGGGCTTCGGCGTAGTTGAGGATGACCTCTTCTACACGAAACATTTTGATATTATCTGATCCAATATCACTGAGCATACTGGGGTATTTTCCCATATTTCTCCACCGCCCTGGTTCCTCGAACATATTTATTGTATCGATCATAGCCTTGGAGGCTCGTATATCTGAAGTATCAAAACCTACATCTTGTAAGAGGTTATCGTAAGCTTGAAGGTCCGCATAAGATTGCCCTCTGTAGATATTATTGATCGAGTTGTCTTCGTTACTGACAGTATTGTCTAAATGTATTTCAAAGATTGAAGCGGGCCCTGGAGACTGTATCTTCCAATATTCTACGTAATCGGTGGAGGGTGTAACAGGGTATTTATTAATGAGGGATTCCACTTCGTTTGAAATAGACAGTATTTTATCGTAATCTTTGAAATAAATGGCTACTCTGGATAAAAAGGCATATGCTGCATCCAGCGTAATGCGCTCCTTGTCTGTAGCGTATTGTGAATCTTGAGAGCTTTTAAGGTGCTGGATCCCGTCCTCGATATCACTGTAGAGTTGTGCTTTGTTTTCCTCTACAGAGCCTCGAGGTGCATTGTTGATATCGAGATCTTCATCTTTGAATTTGGTGACATAAAGTACGCCCAATCCTTCACCGTTGCTAAGGTATTGCTGCCCGAAATTTCGCAGCAAGTCAAAATTTGCTAAGGCTCGGATAATGTATGCTTCTCCCAAAATATGAGTGGCATCCTCTTTTTCATAAGAACCTTCTAATGCAGAGAGATCCGTATTGATGATAATGTTAGGGTTCGCTGCGGTAGCATTAATGTAATTAAATAGCGAGCCGGTATCCCCATTGGTGGGGTTAATGTCCATTTTGGACCAACTGACAAAACGTTGTGTTCTGCCGTTGGCGTATACATTATCTGCTCTTACCTCTCCTGCTACGATTTGATTTCGTCCCCAATATTGATAACGAGACATGATTTGATAGGCTCCATCTTGGAATTGTCGGAGGTTGTCAATAGTGTGGATCTCTGCAGGATCTGCATCCTCAATTTTTGGGTCTGTTGTACAAGAGAAAAGGAAGCCGAATCCAATTAGTATACCGAAATATTTGATCATCGTACTTTTCATCTTTAAAAATTTATATTCAGGTTGATACTTATTGATTTGACGGGTGGTGTCTTTAGTGTAGTGAAGCCGTCGGGATCAGCCATGGCAGATTCCGGATCCCAATCTAAATCTTTGTCCTTAATCCAGGTCCAAAGGTTGGTTCCTCGGACGGCCAAGTTAAAATCTCGGATACCGAGATTTTTAATAAAGCTTATTTCGTTTAAATTATAGCCAATGGCAATGTCTCTTAACCGGGCATAAGTTCCATCGTGAAGGTATTTTGTCGAGCGTTGAGATACAGCGTTGGCCACCCGGTTGTCGTTCCAGTCGAACCGTGGGTATTTAGCAATATCTCCTGGCTCTCTCCAGGAATTTTTAATAACGTCTTCGCTGGTGTTAAAGGAGTTGATCCGACCAGCATCGGTACCTCTGGCGTAGAGGACCATTGTGGTGTTTTCATATAGCCTGTTGCCTCCTGAGAAGTTCAGGGTTCCTTCTACAAATAGTTTTTTATAATCAATCCGCGTGGAGATCGATCCCTGGTAGGTTGGGAATAGGTTTTTTCCTAGATGCTGACGTTTTACCTTGGAATAATCACTAGTGGTTGAATTGTCGCCATTGGCTCTATCCACATACCATAGCGGCAGTCCGTTATCCGGATCTACACCAGCCCACTCGGGCATATACCACTCCCATATTTTTCGACCTTCTTGAACCGTTCGGGTTGTTTCTATAATCTCTGCGTTGCTTGGTAAGGAAGTGACCTTATTGGAAAACGTGGAAAAGTTCGCACTGAGGTTCCAATTGAAGTCTGGAGTTCTGATTAGGTCCCCCGCCAGTTCTAATTCGATACCGGTATTTCTCATTTCTCCAAGATTCTGTAACACCCTGGAATTTAGTAGCTCTGCAGAATAAGGTAGAGGAACGTTAAAGAGCATGTCGGAGGTCAGATTTATATAGGCGCCGATCGAGCCCGTTAAGCGGTAATCGAAAAGCTCAAAGGAAGCTGCAATATCTAATCGTTGACTTTTTTCCCATTTGGCATTGGTGCCGTAACCAGAAACCACTCCTGCTGGACCATTATTGTAGATGTTGTAGGTCATTAAGGCCTGGTAAAGGTTTCTGCCGATTCCTGCATTGCCGGTTATTCCATAACCCAATCTAAGTCTTAAAGTGTTGATGGACTCCACATTTTTCAGGAAGTTTTCTTCTTGTAAATTCCATCCTAACCCAGCGGAATAAAAACTATCCCACTTTTCGCTAAATCTGGAATCTCCTTGATAGGAATAGGTCAGATCCACTAAGTATTTTTTATCGTAGTTGTAATTCAAAAGTCCTACCCATCTCATTTTCATTTGATCGCTATAGGTGCTCTCGGCAAAGAAACTTGAGGTGGCTCCGCTCAGGTTGGTGATGTTCTCGTTAGGGAAGTTGGTACCTTCTCCGTAGAGGTTTAAGTTTTTGTATTTGGTATACTCGTACAGCCCTGTAGCTAAGAAATTGTGTTTTTCCCCCAATTTGAATTTATAGTCCAAGGAGTTTTGCGTACTGTAATTGAACAGGGTTAAGTTGCTTTCCCCGGTGAGTCCATGAGGGTCTTCACCATCTCCATGAACGGGACCATTGTGATTTTTGAAGCGCCGTAAAGTAAAATCTAACCCTAATATAGATCTAAAAGTAAGGTTGTCGTTGATATTATATTCTAATTTGGAGTTTTGAATCCCCCTGGTGACATCGCTGAAGTGTTCGTTTTGTAGAGCGGTAAACACCACGTTGTGACGCCCTCCGGCAATCTTTCTAAAATCGATATATCGCAGATTGCCTTCATCGTCTCGAATATTGGCCCATGGAGAAAGCATGTACTTTCCATAGTTGGGGTTGGAGAACCAGCCGGAGTTTTCGAGTAGCCCATTTTGACGTACGTTGGCTACATTGACCGAAATATCTAGATTTAAGTTGTCGCTTAAATTGGTGTTGAACTTGAGGCTCCCGGTTAACTTTTTATAGCTTGCACTCACTACTGTTCCATCGGTGTGGTTATAGCCTACAGAGGCGTAGAAATTGGACTTTTCATTACCCTGTGTCACTGAGAAATTCAGGTCATGCATAACTGCATTTTTGATGCGTACTTCATCCAGCCAGTTCGTATAAGGACGTCCTCTGTCTTCCCAGCCTTGCAAAAACTCCGATTGTTGTTTGAGTTTGTTGTAGATCTGATCTCTAGAGGTGATTTCTCCGTTTCCATAATCAGGGCCAAAAGAATTCCAGGTGGCCTCTTCCAAGGCTTCCAATTTCTGCAGGCTATTAGCCATTTTGGGGCCTTTGATGGCATCATTTCTAAACCCTATAGTGTAGTTGAAGTTATAGCGAGCATCCCCGCCTACCCCTGATTTGGTGGTGATAAGAATTACACCATTTGCTCCATCCGCTCCATAGGGAGCCACGGCAGAAGCATCTTTAAGGACACTTATGCTTTCGATGTCATTAGTATTAATTAGAGACATGATGTTCATGGAGGAGTTTGTGCCACTTTGGTTTCCTTCGCTGAGATTACTGTCGTTTACAGGAACGCCATCGATAACAAATAACGGAGCGTTACTAGCTGTGACAGAATTTATTCCTCGAATGTTAATAGTTGGAGGGGCACCTGGAGTACCCGAAGTAGCGTTTACCGTCATTCCCGTCACACGCCCTTGTAAGGATTGGGTAAAATCTGTAAAGTGTTCCTTGGTGAGATCCTCAGAGGAAACTGTCGAAACGCTGGCTGTGGATTCATTTCTGGTTAGCTTTCTCCCAAAAGCAGTTACGATTACTTCATCTAGAGAGCTGGCATCATCTCTTAAAACAATGTTTGAAGTGCTGCCGTCTGCGGGTACCTCTTGAGCTTGAAAGCCAATGGAGGTAAAGATGAGTATATCACCTGAAGAAACTTCAATACTGTACTCTCCATTAAAGTCAGTGAAGGTTCCCTTTGAGGTGTTCTTAATTTGCACATTAACTCCAGGTAGAGGGACGTTGTTTTCATCGGTTACTATTCCACTTATTTTTTGGGTTTGTCCAAAGAATTGAAAAGTAAACAACAGTGCAAAAAGTAGAATGCATAAGTGAATTCTTTTTTCCATAGCCTATCCTTTTTATCTTTTCGTTATGCGCAATTTAGACAAAATTATGTGTTATGCCAATATATTACAATAAATTAATTAAAATAACTTTATAAAAACATAAAATTAACATATATAGAAAAGCATTTCTGAAAGAGTAGTTTGGATGAGCCTTGGCCGGCGTTATTGCTTTGGTTTTCTCATGGTTAATCTGATTGACAAAATCGGGGTCGAACTTGGTTGTAACGTACTTTTCTTTTTTGAATTATGTCAGGTCGTGTTCCGCCTGTAGCTCGGACTGAATAATTGCCTTGATATACTTTTGTTGGTGGCGTGTGAGGGATCGATTCGTTGGATAAGTACTTGTTTGGATTGCGTCTCCACAATGGCGGTATCAAGGACTGTTCAGAGGAGATCGAAAGGACGGCTATTTGTATGGGTAAAGTATAAGCTAAATAAGGAGTAAATATGAGTTGAATCTCTTACTTCTGGTGTTATCAGAGTTTTGCTCGAAATCCCTTTGCTGTTCGTTTAAAAAAACGAACAGCAAACAGCTCATCGTCGTGGTTTAGCTTTTAGGTAAAGAGAATGACGGATAAGGCAGAACAGGCTCCGCCAATACCGGCAGCCACTAAGGCTAAAGGAGCTTGGGTTTTCACATGATCCATTAAATCACAGCCGGTGGTTAAGGAGGACAAGATGGTCGTATCCGAAATCGGCGAACATTGGTCTCCCAATGCAGCGCCTCCGACCACTGCACCAAAACAAATGCTGATAAAGGTAGGGTCGGGCATGATGGCCCAGGCGAGCGGCATGGCAATGGGGAAAACCACGGCATAAGTCCCCCAAGAAGTTCCCGTGGAGAAGGCAATAATCATACACAAAAGCATCAATACCAGCGGTAAAATGGCCGGAAAAATGCTGTTTCCGAGCATGTCAATAAGGTAGTCGGCTGTCCCGACAGCGGTGGTTACTTCTTTTAAGGTAACGGCTAGGGCTAAGATCAAGGCGCCTATGGTGACCCCTTTACACCCGTCCACGAAACCTTCCATGACATCTTGTAAAGCCATTCCTTTGGCCAAGGCGATAAAAATCCCGGTGAGCAGCGCCAAAATGAAAGCCTCTGCGACCAAAAAGCTAGGGTCCTCGGTTCGTCCCATGATATAAAAAGTGACGATATAAGGGATGATAGCCACTCCCAAGAGGACGCCAATGGGACCTAGAAAGTCAACCAGCCCGGAGCGGTAGCCTTCGGGGATGTTGGTTTCAGAGAGTTCTTTTGAAGCCATAGGGGAAGCCTTGTCGTCATCCAACTTTCCTTCTTCCCGGGAACGCCGTATGGCTGCGCGCATTTTTCTTCCCGGTATCCAGGGCAGCAGTTCCAAGGCAAATAAAAGGGCGATAATCAGGGCAAAAATCCCGTAAAAATTAAAGGGGATCGAAACAATAAAAAAATTGATGCCATCCTGATTGGTTTGAAATAAAGGAATGGTTCCTACCACCAGACTGGCGATGTAAATAGGCCATACATTAAAAGGAATAACGGTGGCCACAGGAGAAGCAGTGGAGTCTACCATATAGGACAATTCCTCGTGAGAAACCTTGTGTTGATCGGCGACCGGTCGAACGGTTGCACCGGTTAAGATGGTGCTAATGGTTCCTCCTTGGTGGAAGATCAGTCCCATTAGCCAGGTAAAAAATTTTGAACTTTTAGGGCCTTTGGCTATTTTTCCTCCGGCCCATTTGGCAAAGCGCAGGGCGCCGCCGGTTTTGTTCCAGATCCCGATAAGGCCACCCAAGGCCCATAGGTATACTAAAAGAATGAGTGCGAAATCTTGAGTACCCAAAGAGGGGAGCAAAAACTCCTGTACGATGTTGAGTTTCCCAGAGATGATCCCTCCTAACGCGATACCGACAAAGAGGGAGCTGATCACTTCTTTTGTCCAGAAGGCCATGACAATGGCAATTGCCGGGGGAAGTAATGACCAGAGCCCGTAGTGGTCGTTGTATTTTGGAAAGTGCCCTGAGAAAAGGATTCCGACAAGGAGGATAATTAAAAAAATAAAAATGTTGATTCGGCTTCCTTTAGACAGAAGTTTGCGCTTTGCCATGTCAATGGGTTTAAAGGTTTAGTTAAATCTATTCGGGTCGATGAGCGGGTTTAATAGGGTCGCCTTTCCCGTGGTTATTAATTCTTTGATGATTTCACCTGCTGTAAAACTCAGGCTCATTCCTACCATGGAATAGCCAGAAGAGATGTATATGTTTTTGCGGGTATTGATTTTTCCAATATATGGCATTCCATCTGCCGAACAAGGACGGAGCCCAACCCAAACGTCTTCTTTGTTTAGGTCTTCCATAGAATATTCCGGGAAGAACTCTAAGATAGCCTTTTTTATGGCATTGACTTTGGGAGCGGTGATGGACATGTCGCGCCCTACAATTTCCATGGTTCCTGCAAAGCGCATGGCATCCCCCATAGGGGTGACGGCTACTTTTTTCTCTTCCATGGTAAAATTATACCGGGAGCTGTTGGGTGGATTTTTTAAGGTGATGCTGTATCCTTTTCCCGCTTGAATCGGCACATTGACTTGTAGTTTTTTCATCAAATCAGCAGTCCAGGCTCCTCCGCAAACCACAAGGTAATCTCCGGTAAAGCTTTCTTTGGCTGCACTGATGGCCTGTACTTCACCTGTAGAGGACTCGATAATGCTTTTAATTTCGGTATGTAGTTTAAACTGTACACCTCGCTCTTGTAACAGTTGCCGCAAATTGATCATTAGTTGATTGGAATGCAGGTGGGCATCCTCCGGATAAAAAGAGGCTCCGATGGTGTTTTTGGGAGCATTGGGCTCCATTTTGAAAACTTCTTCGGCTGATAAAATTTTGGCTTCTACACCGAGCTCTTCTGCTCTTTCGGCGGCTTTCTTTTCTTTTTCCAAAGTCGCAGTAGTCTCACAGAGGGTAAGGTGTCCGTTTTTGTGATAGCTGAATTCTAGGTTGTCTTTTTCTTGAAGGTCTTCCAGTATCTTTTGGTTCCGCCGGATCATGTCTCGCAAGACCGGTCCGGCTGCTTTGGCTCTTTCGGCTGTAGCGGCTTTTTTAAATTTCCACAACCAACTGATCAGGTCTTTGTTTAAACGCGGATGTATATAAAAGGGGCTTTCTTTTTTTAGCATATAGCCTAAACCTTGGCTGATGACTCCAGGAGAAGCCAAAGGGATGATGTAGCGGGGAGCGATAAGTCCCGCATTTCCAAAGGAACAGTTATTGGTAGCGTCTGTTTTGTCAAAAACAGTAACGTCCATTCCGGCCTGGTTGAGGTGATAGGCGGTAGCCAAACCGGATACTCCGGCACCGACAATTAAGGCATGTTTTTTAGAATTCTGCATGAAGGTATTGTTTTCCTTTTTAGGGAAATGTTTTAAAATTAGTACCCTCAAAAGTAAACAAAATCAGAAGAGCGCCTTCGATAAATCTAAAAATTTTAAGTCTTTTTGAGAGGTTGTGGACGTTGTCGAAAAGAAATACTTCTAAAAATAGGAGCCTGTGAATTTTATCGAAGATGGTCCGGCTATGGGTTCTTGCTACAAGCTAAGGAAAGTTTTAAGAGGGGTTTTAGCACGACAAAAAGGATATTGGGGTCTTTGCGTTTGCAAATGTTAAAATTAATTAAGAACTTCCTCTTCCAAAAAAATAGACAAGAATGATAAGAATCATCAGTGTGATCTTGGCGCTGCAGTGCTGTTGGGCAAGCTTTGCCCAGGATCGTTTAACAGGAAAAAACTTTGCCACAAGATCTGAGGTGTTGGGAACCAACGGGATGGTGGCCACCAGTCAGCCTTTGGCTGCCCAAATCGGCTTGGAAATTCTTAAAAAAGGAGGGTCGGCCGTAGATGCGGCCATAGCCGTGGATGCTGCTTTGGGATTAATGGAGCCTACAGGAGCAGGAATTGGAGGGGATTTGTTTGCCATTGTATGGGATGCGAAGACCCAACAGCTTTACGGATTGAATGCCAGTGGAAATTCTCCGCAATCCTTGACTTTGGATTATTTCAAAAAGGAAGGGATCGAAGAGATTCCGGCCACCGGGCCTTTGCCGTTGAATGTTCCCGGAGCGGTGGACGGCTGGTTCGAACTTCACAAAAAGTTCGGACGTCTACCCATGGAGGAAATTTTGGCTCCGGCTATCCATTATGCAGAGGAAGGGTTTGCGGTCACAGAGCTGATTGCTTTTTACTTGCAAAAGGCACAAGGGTTTATAGACAAGGGTTATCCCAATGTAAAGGAGACCTATACCCTTAACGGTAAATTGATTGAAAAAGGAGATATTTTTAAAAATCCGCTCTTGGCCGATACCTATAAAAAAATTGCGACAGAGGGTCGGGACGCTTTTTATAAAGGAGCGCTGGCCAGAACCATTGGAGACTTTGTCAAAGAACAGGGCGGTTTTCTTTCTTATGAGGACTTGGCCGGCTACCATTCAGAATGGGTGACACCGATTTCTACCCGATACAGAGGGTATGACGTTTGGGAGTTGCCACCCAATGGACAAGGGCTGGCCACCTTGCAGATGCTCAATATTATTGAGGGGTTTGACTTTAGCCGGATTGCTTTTGGCAGTGAGGAGCACTTGCGCATTGTCAACGAGGCCAAAAAATTAGTGTATGAGGATATTGCCAAGTACTATGCTGATCCGAACAAAGTTGAGGTTCCGATTAAAGGGCTTTTATCCAAGGAGTATGCAGCGGAGCGCCGTGCGCTGATCGACCCCAATAAGCCGGGCAAATACCTGGCAGGGGACCCTAGCCATAGCGGAACTGTTTACATGACTACCGCAGATAAAGAAGGAAACATGATTTCCCTTATTCAAAGTAATTACCGCGGAATGGGGTCCGGCATGGTTCCTCCAGGACTGGGGTTCATGTTGCAAGATCGCGGGGAACTCTTTACTTTAGAGGAAGGGCAAGCCAATACTTACGCTCCCGGGAAACGTCCTTTCCACACTATCATCCCGGGTTTTGTGACCAAAGACGGAGCTCCTTATATGAGTTTTGGGGTAATGGGGGGTGACTTTCAGCCTCAAGGCCATGTTCAGATTTTAATGAACATGATCGATTTTGGGATGAACCTTCAAGAAGCGGGGGATGCGCCGCGGTTTGAGCATGTGGGCAGCAGCAGTGTAAAGGGGAGGCCCGCTAGAGGAATCGGGGAGATTCTGATCGAGAGTGGATTTGATTTTCAAGAAATTCAAAAATTGATGCGCAAAGGTTATAAAGTAGGTTATGGAGGTTCTTATGGGGGATACCAAGCCATTTTATACGATAAGGACAAAGGTGTTTATTACGGTGCTTCTGAAGCTAGAAAAGATGGCCAGGCGGTCGGGTATTAACCTTTTGTGCTTCGTCCTAACATTTGAGCGGAAGACTACTTTTTTTCCGCCAGCACTAAAAACTCCGAGCGCGTGGAGGTGGCTTGGTCTTTGAAAACGGCCGCTGCTTTTCGCAAGGCAGCAGCATTTTCTTGGTAATACCGGTTGAGTGTCTCTTGATCGGGGGTAAAGTATTCCGCACGATAGGTGATTGGGGAAGATGCTTTGGAGGGTTGTTGTTTACAGAGCAAGGTCTTGGTGAATTTACCGGTGGAGAGCATTTCCGGCAGGTGTACATTTTGCATCCAGTAGACCCAAGCTTTTTCGATTTCTTTTTCCAATACGGTGGTGACACAGTAGATGAGCATAAGCGTAGCTGTTTAAATAGGGGATAGCGAAAGGTAGGATAATCCGCCCAAAGTTGCAAATCTACAGGGAAATCGGATCTTTTAAGGCATAGAAAAGAGAAAGCTCCTTTAAATAGATTTATCTTTCTCATCAAATCTTTATTTAGGGTGTAAAACCTATATTTGCACCAGAGCACAACCCCATTTGAATTTGGCAAGACCGTTATGAAGAACTTTCGCAATTTTTGTATCATCGCACATATTGACCATGGTAAAAGCACATTGGCCGATCGGTTATTGGACCAGACAGGCTCAGTCACGGCCCGTGAAAAGCAAAATCAACTGTTGGATAATATGGACCTTGAGCGGGAACGGGGCATCACGATTAAGAGCCATGCCATTCAAATGGAATACCAGTATGAAGGAGAAACCTATATCCTTAACTTGATCGATACCCCGGGGCATGTGGACTTTTCTTATGAGGTGTCGCGATCTTTAGCCGCCTGTGAAGGAGCCTTATTGATTGTAGATGCTGCACAAGGTATCCAAGCACAAACGATCTCAAACCTGTATTTGGCCTTAGAGAACGATCTGGAAATCATCCCCATTCTCAATAAAATTGATTTGCCCAGCGCGAATGTGGAGGAGGCGGCGGACGATATCGTGGATTTAATCGGGTGTCGACATGATGAAATTATCAAAGCCAGTGCGAAAACAGGTCAAGGAGTAGCCGAAATTTTGGAAGCTATTGTTCAGCGTATTCCGGCACCACAAGGAGATCCTGACGCCCCTTTGCAAGCTCTGATTTTCGATTCGGTTTTTAATCCTTTTCGAGGGGTGGAAACGTATTTTAGAGTATACAGCGGAAGCATTACCAAAGGAGAGCACATCAAATTTGTCAATACCGGAAAAGACTACTATGCCGATGAGGTCGGTACCCTTAAATTAAAACAAGTGCCCAAAAAAGTGATTCGTGCAGGAGATGTGGGCTACCTCATTACAGGAATTAAAGAAGCTCGGGAAGTGAAAGTAGGGGATACCATCACTGATTTTGACAACCCGACTCAAGATATTATTTCAGGCTTTGAAGATGTGAAACCCATGGTGTTTGCGGGAATTTATCCGGTGGATACCGAGGACTATGAAGAGCTGCGAAGCTGTATGGAGAAACTGCAGTTGAACGATGCTTCGGTTGTTTTCACTCCCGAGAGTTCTGCTGCTTTGGGCTTTGGGTTTCGGTGTGGGTTCTTGGGAATGTTGCATTTGGAAATCATTCAAGAACGCTTGGAGCGAGAGTTTGACATGACGGTGATCACGACGGTTCCCAACGTATCTTACTATGCCTATACCACGGCTTCGGATCACCAAGATCCTATTTTGGTCAACAACCCTTCAGATTTACCGGATCCCTCTCGGATTGATCGGGTAGAGGAGCCTTATATCGAGGCAAGCATCATTACCAAATCCGATTACATCGGTCCGATTATGGAGCTGTGCATAGAGAAAAGGGGAGAAATCGTCAACCAACACTATTTGACGCCACAGCGGGTGGAGCTCACCTTTAACATGCCGCTTGCAGAAATTGTATTTGATTTTTACGATCGCCTTAAAACGGTTTCTAGGGGCTACGCTTCTTTTGACTATTCCCCCATAGGGATGCGCAAATCGGATTTGGTGAAAGTAGATATTCTTTTAAACGGAAAGATGGTGGATGCGCTTTCTGCGCTCTTGCACCGCGAAAATGCGTATGATATTGGAAAGAAAATTTGCTTGAAGTTGAAAAAACTCATTCCAAGACAACAATTTGACATTCCGATTCAGGCGGCTATAGGAGCGAAGATCATTGCCCGAGAGACTGTAAAGGCCTTGCGCAAGGATGTAACGGCCAAGTGTTACGGTGGGGATATTTCCAGAAAACGAAAACTCTTGGAAAAACAGAAGGCCGGAAAGAAGCGCATGCGCTCTGTTGGGAATGTAGAAATTCCGCAAGAAGCTTTTATGGCAGTTTTGAAGTTAAACGAAGACTAAAGTCGGGATTATGCCGCGGCTTTAGCCAATGCTTTTTTTCTCTCTTGTCGAGTATTAATCTTATCGATCACCACTGCGATGGCGCCATCCCCCATGACATTGCAGGCGGTTCCAAAGCTATCCATGGCAATGTACAAGGCAATCATCAGGCTCTGCTCTTCGGTAGTGAAGCCCAATGCAGAGCTCAAAACGGCTAGTGCTGCCATAATGGCCCCACCCGGTACACCTGGGGCGGCAACCATGGCAATTCCCAACATGCAGATAAAACCAAAAAACTGTAAGAATTGAATTTGATGGCCTTCCAAAAGCATCAGGGCCACGGCGCAAGCCACAATTTTTAAGGTGCTTCCTGCCAAATGGATGGTGGCGCATAAAGGGATGGTAAACCCTGCTATTTTTGGATCCACTTTATTTTTAATAGCTTGTTCCAAGGTCACCGGGATGGTGGCTGCGGAGGACTGTGTGCCTAAGGCGGTGAAATAGGCTGGCAGCATAGTTTTGAGCATGCTAAAAGGATTTCGCTTGGCAATGCCTCCGGCAATGCTGTATTGAATGATCAAAAGCCCGATGTGCATGGCGAAGATAACCCCGATGATGGTTACAAAGGTTTTGAGGACCAGAAAGACCTGTCCGTTATAGGTCATGTTCAGGAAAATTCCGAAAATAAAAAGGGGTAAGAAAGGAACGATGAGTTTTTCGATGATCCACATGATGATCTTTTGAAATTCGTCGAACACATTTTTTAAGGCGTTAAAGTCAAACTTGGAAAGGGCAATTCCCAATAAAAAGGCCAAAATCAATCCGCTCATCACATCGAATAGAGGAGGCATTTCAATTTCGAAATAGGGTTGCAAATTTTTAGAGGCGTCGCTCAGCTCGGTCAACCGCTCTCCAGCCAGTAGGTGAGGAAAGGTACTGACGCTGATCCCGTAAGATAAGAGCCCCGAAAACAGCGTGGACCCATAGGCAATCAGTGTGGTAATGAGCAAGAGCTTTCCTGCTTCTTTTCCGATGTTCCCGATGGCTGGGACGATCAGCCCCAAAATAATCAAGGGGATGATGAATTCGAGGAAGTTTCCGAAGATACCGTTAAAGGTAGCAAATATGCGACTGATCTCTTTGGGTAAATGATTGCCTAATAAGCTTCCTAAAACAATGGCTATGACCACCTGAAGAAGAAGGCTTCGCTTAACGAGATTGAAAAATTTCATAGGGGTTTGATCTGAAAATAAAAGAGCACCTTTCAGCAAAAAAAGCTTGAAAGAGCGGATTTTTACATTTGTTTCAGCCAAAAATACATAAAATTATTGTATTGAAAATACATGAGGGAACGGGGAAGAGAAACTTTTTGGCTTCCCTTGGGGCGGGAAGCTCAGCTGTAGGTTTCTCAGGTTTTTTTAAAGGCTATTTCTTTTTTAGTGTGGGGGTCAAACCGGCAGAAATGTGCTTGAGGTTGTAATGAAGGTATTTCAGATAAGTGTCTGCTTCTTGGCCCGGTTTTCCAAGTTCATCGCTATAGATGGCCGGGTGGTATATAGGCACTCCGGTACCTTTGGAGACGGTTTCCATCGGGCGGGGATCCACATTGGACTCGATAAAGAGCACTTTTGGCTGGTTGGCTCTGACAAAGTTGATCGCCTTTTTAATTTGCTCAGGACTGCCGTTTTCTTCGGTGTCTATTGCCCAAATAAAGCCCTCTTTAAAATCATAGGTTTCTAGTAGGTATTGAAAGGCTTGTTCGCTGG
>JAJYSO010000194.1 GCA_021793535.1 Bacteroidota bacterium
TTAGGGTTAGACTATACCATCCGGTACTTTAAAAATTACCAAAACCCAATTAATAGTAATGCGGTCAATCAAAACGGTTCTGTACTGGAAAATACGACCAGAAACTATCATTATACCACACAAAATTCACTGGACTATAATTTCAATTTGGGAAATGCTCATCATTTTGATCTCCTATTCCTTCAGGAATATAGCAAATACAAAACCCATATGTCCGAAGGGTACGGAGAGAACATGGCTGATCACTCTTTAAAGAATTTAAGTTCAGCATCTGCAAATTTACGTGCAACCAATACGTTTACGGATCAAATCAGTACCAGATATGTAGCCTTATTAAATTACGTCCTAAGCAAAAGATACATTGCCAATATTTCATATTCTTATCAAGGGGATTCTAGGTTCAGCAAAAAATTTGGACATTTTTATTCTGTTGGCTTAGGCTGGAACCTTCACAGAGAGCATTTTATTGAAGACCTCTCCTTTGTCAATACACTACGCCTAAAACTAGGGTATGGCTTAACCGGAAATGCCGGAATTGACCGAAACCAATATCAAGAATTGATGGCTTTCGGCCGCTACGATAGTAACCCTTCCGCAATCTTACAAACCTTTGGCACGAACGCTGGTTGGGAAAAAAGTCAACGAATTGATGCAGCCTTGGAATACGGCCTTTTTAACCACCGTTTAAAAGGGTCCTTTGGGCTGTTCGCCAACAAGACATATGATATGTTATTCCAGGTTCCTTTACCTCTTTCTGCTCAGTTTATCGAGGCCAGAGCCGTTCAAAACATCGGAGAAATGAAAAATATAGGTTTTGAAATGGATATCAGTGGAGATCTTATCTCAACTACTGATTTTAATTGGAACGTATCGGGAAATTTCTCCACCTTAAACAATTACATCAGTTCCTTGGCACCCGATGCAACCATCCGAGGAGAAGATTACATTGTGGAAAAAGGAAGCCGAGCCAGAGAATGGTATCTCGTAGAATTTGCGGGAGTGGATAAAGAGTCGGGGCTTCCTTTGTGGTACAAAGACCGTACGGTAAACGAGGAAACTACTTCGGATTTTTCACAAGCAAAAAGAAACCGTACAGGGAAAAATGCGCTTCCCAAATACAGCGGCAGCTTAGGGATGAGATTTGATTATAAGAATCTATTCTTGGAAGGATCCTTTTATTTTGAAGGTGGACATCAAGTATATGATCGATGGGCACAACATACCCAAAGTACTAATGCCTCCAACATGGTAAACCGTCCAACTTCAGCAGAAGCCATTAAAAAAGCATGGAGAAATCCAGGAGACAATGGCGACAATTATTACCCTCGTTTCGATTACGGAAATAAGGCAATTGCCAACCTAGATAAAAGGACCACTAGAAACCTACATAATGCCGATAATATTAGATTACGGGATATCGCTATAGGTTATAGATTGGATAAAAGCCATTTTATCTTTCTAGAGTCACTCAATGTAAATGACCTCACTTTTACTTTGAGAGGCACAAACTTATTCACATGGCTCAAATCCAATAGATTAGACTATGATCCATCCGTGGGAGAAACGGGACGAATCTTAACCACTAGCCCTCCCGTCAAAAGCCTAGTCCTCAACTTAAACATAAACTTTTAAACATGAAAACAATCAATTATACTTTAAAAATAGGGATACTATTAGCAGGGTTTTTCTTGTTGCATTCTTGCGATCAAGACCCAACTTTAGCAGACCAAACTACCACAGAGATTTCAGATGTTTCTAATTACAGAACAATGATTGACGGAAGCTATCAATTGATGAAAGATTATCATTATTACGGCCGAAATTATATCATTGCTGTCGGGGAAGTGCGTGCCGATAATGTTTACTCCAACAGGCATACTTCAAGATTTGGCAATTATTCAGTAATGCATGTAGATCCGACTCCTGACCGGGACGACGACTATATTTTTGATCAAATTTACGCCAGTATTGCCAACCCAAACCTCATCATTAACTCAACTTTCGAAGAAGTCATAAAGGCTACTGAAGAGCCCTCAGATATAGCCGACATATACCATATCATTGGAGAGGCATATGCCTTGCGGGCACTTGCTTATTTTGATTTACTTCGAGGATGGGGGCAACAGTATACCGGTGGAGAGTTGGGAATATCATATATCACCGCATTTAAACCTGAGGATCTCAATGCCCCTCGAGGAACAGTTCACTCCAATAGAGATCAATTAGCCACCGATCTTGAAAAAGCCATTCAGTTTATGGAAAAGGGAATAGATTCCTCACGGGAAACAAAGAAAACAAATATCACTCTAGATGCAGCTAGGGCACTAGAATACAGAATTGCGATCTACTTTAGAGATTATGAAGTGATTCGGAAAGAGGTAAAGGAAATTGAAGAGCTCATCCAAAAATACCCCATTACCCCAGCCCATAATATCGTACAGTATTGGAGTCAAAGCGAGCCCGGAGCAGCCTCTATTTTTGAACTTTTTATGAGCAATTCAGAATCTAATGGGAACAGCTCTCTCGGGTCCATTTTCAGAGGTGCAAATAACTTTGCCGATATCCAAGGCTTTGATACCTTATTAGAAGATGCAGATTTTGACAATGATGACGTAAGGGCACAGGCAGCAATGATTGCTTTCGACGATGGAAATGCACTGCGAAATATCGGAAAATATCCGGATAATAAAAACGGATCAGATAACATCAAAATCTTTAGAATAGAAGAAGTTGTGCTTAATTACGCGGAGGCGCTTGTTGAAACCGATCCCTCAAAAGCCTTAGATCTTTTGAACAGAATTCCTTTGCACCGAAATGCAAAACCCTACACCTTCTCTAATACCAAAGACCTGTACGCAGACATTTTGAAAGAGCGACGTAAGGAATTTCTATTTGAAGGTTTTCGATTTTTCGATTTGGTTCGGTTCAAATTACCCATACCCGAAGTAGATCCTGCCGTATTGACTCATGAAGAGATTTTACCGGGGGATTACCGACTCGCTCTGCCTATTCCTACACAAGAAATAGACACCAATCATGAAACCGTACAAAACCCTGGATATTAAAGTATTCGAGTATGTTTAACATCTTAAACCATCATGTACACAATACAAATTCATGGCGTAAAGCCCAAAAAAATCTATTATGAAATCGACCTACACTTATTTAATCACTTTTTTAATCCTAAGTTTTTCTCTGCCGGACTTGTCTTTTAGTCAGGCCAAGGATCAGTATATACTCATCAATAACGTTCGCATTTTTAATGGAAAAGATGAAAACCTCACCACAGGAAATATTCTGATTAAAAACGAATTGATTGAGAAAATCTCTCCGGATCCCATCGATTTGAATGGTGTTTCGCCCCAAATCATTGAAGGAAAAGGAGAAGTTGTCATTCCAGGATTAATCGATGCCCATGCCCATATTTCAAGTGAAGACATTCCCTGGAGAACTCCAACAGATGCTTTTATGCTCGGATTTATGTCTGCTAAATCTGCCAAAAACAGGTTGTTGCGTGGGTATACAACCATTAGAGATATGGGAGGAAACGTCTTTTCTTTGGCTAAAGCTATCGATAATGGATGGATTGATGGACCGAGAATATTTCCAAGTGGAGCCATCATCTCTCAGTCTGGTGGACATGGAGATTTTGGAAGTTTTACCGATGTTCCAAGATCTTCAAACGATTTCAATTATCGTCAACGAAATGGTCTTATGGCTATCGCCGATGGGGTCCCGGAGGTCTTAAAGCGTACGCGAGAGCAATTAAGGCAAGGGGCAACTCAATTGAAACTAGCTGCAGGAGGGGGCGTAGCTTCTACATATGATCCAATTGACGTTGCTCAATATACCGTTGAAGAATACCAAGCAGCCGTCTCCGCAGCAGAGAATTGGGGGACCTATGTAACGGTTCATGTGTACACCCCTAAAGCCATCAGAACAGCCATTGAAGGCGGGGTAAAATGCATCGAACATGGGATGCTCCTTGATGAACCCACCGCAAAGTTACTTGCTGATAAGGGAATTTGGTGGAGTTTACAGCCTTTTACTCCTGATGACGGCTCTGGCGTGCGTTGGGAAGGTACTCCAAATATGAAAAAATACTTGGAAGTACGAGAAGGAACTAAACACGCCTATCAACTAGCTCGAAAATATAATATAAAGGTAGCTTGGGGAACAGATCTCGGCGGCCCTCCGGAAGTTGCCGCTAGAGAAAACGATCGACTTGTAGCGCTGGAGAGGTTTGGGTATACCCCATACGAAGCACTAAAAATGGCTACTTCCACCAACGCTGAACTGCTAGAAATGAGTGGACCCCGACATCCTTATTCGAGTGGTAAGCTAGGAGAAATTACCGAAGGAGCATACGCGGATCTCATTTTAGTAAAAGGAAACCCCTTAGAAAAATTAAGCTTACTGTCCGATTATGAAAATAATTTTTTATTGATCATAAAGAATGGCAAGATTTATAAAAATAAATTAGGAAAATAAAGGCTTCCAAATCCCGGTAGCCTACGTTTAACGTATTCTACCGGGATTTTTTGTGTTTTTAAGCGTTTTTCAGAAAATATCTTTTTGTATTAGCTGATGGATTGTCCCCCCTTCTCTACCGCGTTCCAAAACCCCTCTCTAGATC
>JAJYSO010000195.1 GCA_021793535.1 Bacteroidota bacterium
GGTAAAGGTTCGAACAGGGACAGATAGCATCATGGACCATTGGAACAGTTGGGGATCAGGTAGCGTTCTGCAAAAAGCCAACATCATGGCTCAATTGTACGATTATCGAACGGAATTGGAATTGTCCCGGAGTTTAAGGATAGCTACTGGAGATGTCCTGCCCTTGGATGAAAAGGGCAATCAACAATGGCCGAAAGTGGGAGATGCAGCAAATTTAGCGTTTTTGGAAGCCAGTTGTTCGGCCGAAGCTGTGGCGAGGATTGCAGATGTAAAATTGCTTATACACGAGGGAAATAGAGTTTTTTAATGTCATTTGAAGAGGAAAAACTGACATTGTATCCCTTTCTTTTTAACTACAAATATGCGTTCTGCAGGGACCTGTTCACTTTGTGGGATTATCGGCAAATGAATTTTTGCCTTCCCCTGCATCGTCCCAATAGCTGTTAAAAAGGCAATACTGCTTTTAAAAGATTGCTTTTGTTAAAATCTTTTATAAATTAGTATATTTGCAAGCATTAATAATTCAAAATAGATACTATGGCTTATAATCTTTTAAAAGGGAAACGAGGCATTATTTTTGGTGCTCTGGATAACAAATCCATCGCCTGGAAAACCGCAGAACGCGTGCACGAAGAAGGCGGGAGGTTTGTATTGACAAATGCCCCTGTGGCTTTGCGTATGGGAACCTTAAGTGAGTTGGGAGATAAAACCGGAGCAGAGATTATTCCGGCGGATGCAACCAGCCTTGAAGATCTGGAAAGCTTGGTGGAAAAGGCCCAAGAAATTTTGGGGGGTAAGCTTGATTTTGTTTTGCATTCCATAGGAATGTCAATCAATGTCAGAAAAAATAAGCCATATACGGAAAACAACTACAGCTTTACAGAAAAGGGTTGGGATGTATCTGCTTTATCTTTTCATAAAACCATGCAAGTGCTCTATAAAAAAGAGGCCATGAATGAATGGGGAAGTATTTTGGCACTAACCTATGCGGCTGCCCAGCGGGTATTTCCCGATTATAATGATATGGCGGATAATAAGGCTTATTTAGAGTCTATTGCGCGAAGCTTTGGTTACTTTTTTAGTGAAAAATTTAAAGTTCGTGTCAATACGATTTCTCAATCTCCTACACCCACGACAGCAGGTACGGGAGTGAAGGGGTTTGATGGGTTTATGGCTTTTGCAGATAAAATGGCACCGTTGGGAAATGCATCCGCAGAAGATTGCGCGGATTATATTATAGCCATGTTTTCAGACCTTACTCGAAAGGTGACCCTTCAAAATCTATATCATGATGGTGGGTTTACAAAAATGGGAGTAAGCAATGATGTCATGACCATCTTTGAACGTGGAATGGAGAAGTAAGGGCTTCGAAAAATTATTGTAATACAGAATTAGAAAGAATCCGAAGGCTCTCTTGATTTAGGGATCGCTCTTCGGATTTTTTAGCTTGTATCCCTAGAATGATTGCTTTTAAAATAAGTTGTAAACATAAAAAAGAATAGCGTTTCAAAATGAGAAGAGTTTCAGAAGAAGTTTTAAACTTTCTAAAGGCATTGAAGGAAAACAACAATAGAGAATGGTTTAATGAGCATAAATCCGAGTTTAAGATTTTAGAGGCAGAGGTAAAGGCGTTTGGGAGGCAGGTTACTGCCCTATTGAACAATCATGATGAGATTGAGCGAACGAAACAATTCCGAATTTATAGAGACATTCGTTTTTCAAAGGATAAAACGCCGTATAAAGAGCATTTTGGGATTCACTTTCAACGCAGGAAACCAGCATTGAGGGGAGGGTATTATTTGCATATTGAACCGGGTGATCGTTCTTTTATTGATGCGGGATTCTGGAATCCGACTAAGGAGGATATATATCGTGTACGCAAGGAGTGGGAAATGGATGCCGAGCCCATTGAAACCATCTTACAGAATGCTACCTTTAAAAGGTATTGGGGGGAGTTGCATGGGGAGCACCTGAAAACTGCTCCTATGGGATTTGATCGAGGTCACCCTAATATTAAGCTGATAAATTTTAAACAATGGTTGTTTCAGCATCGGTTTGCGGATGGAGAAGTATTGGCTGAAAACTTTGCCGAGCAAGTAAATGACTATTTTGAGCAAATAAGGCCTTTCTTTGATTATATGTCTGATCTTTTGACAACGGACCTCAATGGAGTTTCATTGATTTAAGTGTAGTGTTATGAAGCGCATTCGCTATTACTATCTTTTAGAATTGCAATATTTGGGATTTCGATTTCACGGCTGGCAAAAACAACCTGGGCTTAAAACGGTGGAGCGTATGTTGGAACGATCCATGGCATATGTTTTGGATCAAAGCTTCAAAGTGCTTGTAGTGGGACGTACCGATGCAATGGTCTCTGCTAATCATACGTTTGTGGAACTGTTCATTGATAAACAACCTTTGGATGAGGACGTATTCCTAGAGCTTTTAAATCGGAATCTTCCACAGGACCTTCGCGCACTCTCACTAAAGAAAACGACGGAACATTTTAATATTATTCAGCACCCTAAAAGCAAAGAGTACTTGTACTTCTTTTGTTTTGGGCAGAAATATCATCCCTTCTGTGCTCCCTTTATGACCAATATTGTGGACGATCTCGATATCGAGTTAATGAAAGAAGGAGCTACTCTTTTTGAGGGAGAACATGATTTTTGGTCCTACACGTATAAGCCCAATGAAAAGACCAATACTTCGGGAGAGATCACTACTTGTAAGCTAGTAGAAAATGACATCCTGAAGGCTAATTTCTTTCCGGAGAAGAGTTATGTATTAAAAGTAGTTGCCGAAGGCTTTAAACGACATCAAATACGGTTAATGATGGGGGCTCTAATTGATTTAGGAAAAGGAACTTTTGATCTTCCTTTTCTAAAACGTAGTTTGTATTCTGAAAATAAAATAAAAATGACGTATATCGCTCCAGCTTCAGGATTGATTTTGAATGAAATAAGATTTAAAGATTAGGAAGGATAGTGAAGAGAAAGGGGAATTGTGTATTTTTACCAATCTATGCGGATAATTTGGTTGATCATAGCATTTACACTAGTAGCCTGTAAAAATATTGAAGTCAGGAAATATTCCGAGGAAGAAGTCTTCAAAGAGGAGGTGAATCATATTGATTGGAAAAATGTTGATTCTTATCCGTCCTTTGAGAGCTGTGAAGACATTACCTCAAAAGAGGAAAAAAAACAGTGTTTTATTTCAAAACTTGTGGAACACGTGTTGGAGTCTTTGTCGGAACATAAAATGATCATTGATGATTCCATTCAAGAAAAGGTGGTGTTGACGCTTGAGATAACCGCTACTGGAGAACCCCAAATAAAGGGGATGGAGCTTTCTAAAGAATTGGAAGAAAAAATTGCCCCTATACGAGGGTGGCTAACCGAAGCAATAGAGGACCTCCCTCAGATTTATCCTGCAGAAAAGCGAGGAATCCCAGTCTCTTCTACTTTTAAACTCCCGTTGTTGATAGAGGCTAATTGACCGCTTTACAAGACCAGAGTTCTACCCACTGCAAGGGCCTCTTTAGCTTTGAGAGCTGTTTTACTGTCGCTTGGAGATTTCGTCTCTGATTTTAGCGGCACGTTCGTAATCTTCTTCTTGTACGGCCTTTTCGAGCTCTTTTTCGAGCTCCTTGAGTGCTTTTTGTTTCAAATCACTTTCTTTAAATGAACCTGTACTTTGGCTTTCGCTGGGTTTAACGGTAATCCCTTGATGGATGGGGGCGTCGGAAGATTTCTCTAAATTTAATTGAATACCTGCTTTATCCAATATGTTTTTATAAGTGAAAATCGGAGCGTCAAATCGTAACGCTAGGGCAACGGCATCACTGGTCCGTGCATCGATAATTTCTTCGATTTTTTCCCGTTCACAGATGAGACTTGAATAGAATACACCATCGACCAATTTATGGATAATTACCTGTTTGATGTCTATTGAAAACTCGTCTGCAAATGTTTTAAAAAGATCATGGGTTAGTGGACGGGGAGGTTTGATGTCTTTTTCGAGTGCAATGGCGATGGATTGGGCTTCAAACGCACCAATTACGATCGGTAGCTGCCGATCACCATCTATCTCACTCAATAATAGAGCATAAGCTCCATTTTGAGTTTGACTGTATGAAATACCCTTGATACTCAATCGCACTAAACTCATAAAATAAAATGCATTTTTTTATTAGCAAGTTGGAAAAGAGTTTTCAGCTCTTTGCATCAGAGCTGAAGACTCCATTCACTTAAAGTAGGAAAAAATTAGTCATTTGCAGCTTTAAAAGCCTTTATTTTTTCGGTTAATTTGGGGACAACCTCGAAAGCATCTCCTACCACTCCGTAATCGGCGGCTTTGAAAAAAGGAGCTTCAGGGTCGTTATTGATTACCAACTTATGTTTAGAAGCGTTCACGCCGGCAAGGTGTTGTATCGCTCCGGAAATCCCTACGGCAATATACAAATTTGTATTTACCGGTTTTCCGGTTTGTCCAACGTGTTCTCCTCTTGGTCTCCACCCCATGTCACTTACAGGTTTGGAACACGCTAAAGCTGCTCCCATCACTTCGGCTAAATCTTCTAACATTCCCCAATTTTCAGGACCTTTCATCCCCCTTCCACCTGAGACAACGACCT
>JAJYSO010000196.1 GCA_021793535.1 Bacteroidota bacterium
AAGCGGTCGTAGCGGTGTGATGTGGGTCGCTTGCCTTTTTTTGTACCTTTTTTTGAGCGATCCTTTTTGGTGTAAAGGTATGAGAAATAAAGCTTTATATTTATAAACCCGATTGACACTATGTCCAAAGTAGTTTTTATCACTGGTGCATCCTCTGGAATAGGGAAGACCACCGCAGAGTTCTTATATAAAAAAGGATATACCGTTTACGGAAGTAGCCGGAATCCTCAAGCCAATGTGATAAACGGAATCCATTTTGTGACTTTAGATTTAGCCAAACCCGAGACGATACAAAAAGCAGTAGAAACAATCCTTCAGCGGGAGAATCGAATCGACTTCCTCATCAACAATGCAGGAAGAGGAATAACAGGGGCTTTGGAAGAAACACCTGATGAGGAAATACAAAAAGCTTTTGAAATTAATTATTTAGGGCCTATTCGTGTAATCAAGGCTGTCCTTCCCATTATGCGTAAACAACAGGAGGGAATGATCATCAATGTGACTTCTGTTGCGGGGTATATGGGGCTTCCTTTTAGGGGAATATATTCTGCTACCAAAGGCGCTTTGGAACTCACAACAGAGGCTTTTCGAATGGAATTAAAACCTTTCAATATCAAAATGACTAATATCGCTCCTGGAGATTTTGTGACCAATATTGCCAAGGGGCGTTATTACACACCCGTTTATGAAAATTCCCCTTATAAAGAACGCTATGAGCGCTCCCTACGAGAAATGGATAGAGACGTAAACAACGGGCTACCACCTATTCGAATGGCCAAGAAGGTATACCACGTCATGCGTCAGAAGCATCCGACCATTCACTATAAAGTAGGGGAGTTCCTCCAAAAGATATCAATTGCTTTAAAACACCTGCTTCCCGATAAAATTTACGAAAAACTACTGATGATGTATTATAAACTGTAATTTTGTTAATGCTATTTAAACTTATTGGATATGAAATTTTTTATTGATACTGCAAATTTAGACCAAATCAAAGAAGCCCAGGAACTAGGGGTTTTAGATGGTGTAACGACAAATCCTTCCCTAATGGCTAAAGAAGGAATCACTGGAGTGGACAACATCATGAAACATTATAAGAAGATCTGTGAAATTGTAGATGGAGATGTGAGCGCCGAAGTAATTTCTACGGATTTTGATGGGATGATTAAAGAAGGAGAGGCCCTCGCTGATTTGAACGAACAAATTGTGGTGAAGGTGCCCATGATTAAAGATGGGGTTAAAGCCATGAAATATTTTACAGATCACGGAATCAGAACAAACTGTACTTTGGTTTTTTCCGCTGGGCAAGCCCTTTTGGCAGCTAAAGCTGGCGCTTCCTATGTTTCTCCTTTTTTGGGAAGATTAGATGACATCTCTTCTGACGGGTTAAACCTGGTGGATGAAATTCGATTGATTTATGATAATTATGGATATGAAACAGAAATCCTTGCTGCTTCTATCCGACATCCCATGCATATTATTGAGTGTGCTAAAATCGGAGCAGATGTAGTAACCAGCCCGTTACAATCGATCCTTGCGCTATTAAATCATCCCCTGACAAGCATCGGATTAGAGAAATTCTTGGCCGATCATAAAAAAGGAAACTAAAAATAGGCCTGAATGATACGTTAGAAGCTGTATATCCTGCATCTTTTTTGAAAGGGTAGCCAGGTAAATTTCTTTTATATTTTACGGGATTCTCTAATAATATTGCGCTCTTTTTCTAAAAGAATCATAGAGCTGGGCTAATTTAATCCTTTCTTTTTCCAATAAGGGATTCAAAATTTTGTACCTTCCAGACCAGGCCATTTCATACGGTCCAAAAGAATTTTTTATGCAAAAATTTGCGGTAATAACCGGTGCTAGCAAAGGGTTGGGAAAAGCATTTGCCCAAGAATTAGCCCGGCGCAAAATCAACCTTATCCTCATTAGCCTCCCGGAAGAAAATTTAAAACAATTCGGTCTTCAACTCAAGTCAACCCATCCGATAGAAGTGATTTGTTTTGAAACTGACGTCACCCATACCGATAAAATCGTTGCCATAACAAAGGAAATAAATGAAAATTACCAAGTTTTCTTTTTAATCAATAATGTAGGGGTAGGAGGATCCAAAAAGATTACAGAGGTTGAACTGTCTTATATCACTACAATTATTAAAACCAATATAAAGGCCACCGCAGTTTTTACGCATCAACTTTTGGCGAATTTAATGAATCAGGACCAGTCCTATATCCTCAACATTTCCAGTCTAGCGGCACTCACACCCTTACCGTATAAAACGGTCTATCCTGCTTCGAAGGCATTTATCCGCTTTTTTTCAAAAAGTTTAAATCTGGAACTAAAAGACACCAACACCTCTGTGAGTCTAGCAAATTTGGGGCCAATGCCCACCAATGATGATGCCAAAGGGCGAATTGATCAACATGGCTTTATTGGAAGGCTCACTTTGATCTCACCAATGGATGCTGCTAGAGAATGCGTAACCAAAACCTTTAAACGAAAAAAAGTGATCAATATTAATCGCTTGAGTTGGCTGACGCTTAAAATCGTTCCGGATTGGATAAAAATTCCAATTCTAACAAGGGCGATGAAAAACGATTTATGAAAGAAAAAACTGTGTTTTTAACCGGTATTACGGGACTGTTAGGAGCCAACGTGGCCAGAACGCTATTAGGGGCTCACTACAAAGTCAAGGCCCTAACACGAAAAAAACAACTTCCAGATTCCTTGACACATAAAAATCTCCAATTGATTTATGGACAGCTCGATGAAGACTGGAGAGTGGAGCTTGAAAAAACCGATTACTTTATACACGCAGCAGGGGTTTCAAATCCCGCTTTATTAAATTATACTGATTACCAACAGGTGAATGTTGAACTCACTAAAAAACTTTTGCAAACTTGTAAAAAAGCTAAACTGAAGAAGTTTATTTACATCAGTAGCGCCAACACCATTGGATACGGTAATCACGATTCTTTAGGAGAAGAAAGTAGAGCTATTCGAGAACCTTTTACCCATTCCCTATATGCCAGAAGTAAATTGGAAGCTGAAAATTATGTCCTGTCAGAAAACAGCGATCTCCATACCCTTGTCATCAACCCCACTTTCATGATTGGACCATATGATAATAAGCCCAGTTCGGGTAGAATCATTTTACGGGCATTGGAAAAAAGTTTACTATTCTACCCAAAAGGAGGTAAGAATTTTGTGAGTGTAAAGGACGTCTCTCTAGGGATTTTATACTGTCTAGAAAAAAAAGTCTCAAGCGAAAGATATTTACTAGCAAATGAAAACTTAAGTTACCGGCAATTCTATAATAAGCTCCACACAATAACCAACCAAAAGCCATTAATGTTGGGGGTACCAAAATCCCTATTACTACTGGTAGGGTATTTTGGAGATTTATTGCGCAAACTAGGGATAAAGACGGAACTCAGCTCTACGAACATGCGAATCTTGAATATCAAAAATTACTACTATAACGGTAAATCTAAAGCCGTTTTAAAAATGGAGTATCATCCTATCGATATCGCTATAAGTGAAGCCGTTAAATATTTTCAACATCAAAAAAAATTTGATTAGCAAAGGGAGTGTAAATTAAATTCTACCCGAGGTTTTACCCCTTCGGCCATGGCCGAAGGGGTAACCGAGTCTATCTAAAATTTTGTGCTTTTGAAAAATAATTTCAAAATCCATGGATGCTAGAAGTAGTGGTTATCATCTATCGGAGAAACAAATGTAGAGTTAATTGTAAACTTCTACCCAGTTAAATCTCGATTTATTTCATTTTTGCTGATCGCTTGAGCCGCTGAATAAATGGACTTTAAGGCTGTATCATTGTTAGGGAATACCTTTCTATTTTTCTGCATTCCTTTTTCCAATTCTCCTTTTTCTCGGATTGGATTCTGAAAATTATGTTTTGGTTCTTAATTACCATTAGCCTCGTTTTTGAATGCCCAAAGATGTGACACATAATTCAAATAAACAATGTAACATGCGGAATGTGAGTTAATTAACACTATAACGGACTAACTCGTACTATTGGATGAATAGAGTGTGTACTTAAACGGACTAATCTGTATTATAGGGTTTTCGAGAAATAGTATTCTTCTCTAAAAGCCGGGTTTGTAGAGGCTAAAAAAGCAAGTTCCGCAGCTTTTTCTCCTTTTCGCAAGAAAAGGCAAGATTGGTTTTTGGATAGGAATGAGGAACGAGTGTATATACAAAGACACATCTTGCAGCTTTACGCTTAGAGCTCTCCGGTAAGGCTAAAAGCCCTGTAATTGCAGAAAAAAAAGATGGATAGGAGGGAGGAAAGGCCTTCTGGGCTTTCTTTTTATATATTTTTCTTTATTTAATAATAAATATATATATAAATAGGCGATTTTAGTTTTTGGCTAAAATGTATTGATTATCAGCAAGATGATGTTTTTAACCTTTGTATATTTACAAAGGTTGGAGTTGTAATTAAATATGTAAATGATTACATTTATATTTATAACGATATTAATTTTAATACAATAAAAATGAGTACGATAACTAAAGATAAAAAGATGACCTCCTTAAGGTTGAATGCGGATTTATATAGACGTATTAAGAAGCTTGCTGACCGAGAACACAGAAGTTTTAATA
>JAJYSO010000197.1 GCA_021793535.1 Bacteroidota bacterium
CGATCTATCCCCTTTTTGTGCTCTCTCGATCAGTTCTTTATTATTGTAAAATGGAATAATTTTCACGTACTTGTGGGTTTCTATCTATATAGACGAGTAATTTAGAAAAAAGGTTGCCTGGAAGATTCATAAAATTTCACCTTCGTCAAAAAATTATGCCTTTCCCCATAAACCCAAGGCCATCAGGATCACAGCTCGACATTTGGCTACGCGTGTTCTTATAGAAAAATAGGGGCCTTAAAAGTTAGGAAATATTAGGCCCATAATGGAGTTTTGTATACAAAATGGCTCAGTATCCCTCAATATGAGAGCCAAAAATACAGGGCTTATCGCTTTAAAACACTTACAAATTTATTATCTTCTTGGGTGATGCGCTGAAAATCTTTCCCATTCGACATTTTTTTAGGCACTTCATTTTTTAAAGGTGAACCTAAAGAGGGGTTCCTTTTTAGCTCAGCCCTCCATTTCGGAGCAAGCTCAGGCTGCTCTCTTCCATCGACAAAATCAAATAAAACCAATCCGTCTTCATCAATTTTCGTCAACCGAATTTTATGTAGTGTATTGACATAACTTTCATCCCATGGCATTTTCACACGAACATAATTCTCGGTATATCCTTCCATATATCCGTCTTTATGTTTATGCTCAAATAAAACAGTGAGCTCATTTCCCAATTGACTTTCATAGAATGCTCGACGTTTTTTGGCGGAGAGCCCACGTAACATTTTGTTACGTTTTTTTCGAACCTTTATCGGCACCACCCCATCCATTTCCGCCGCCAGTGTATTGGGGCGTTCAGAATATGTAAAGACGTGTAAATAGGAAACATCCAATTCGTTCAAAAAACGATACGTATCTAAGAATAATTCATCTGTTTCTCCCGGAAAGCCAACCATAACATCTACTCCAATACACGCATCAGGCATCACCTTTTTAATATGCTGTACCCGATCCACATATACCTCCCTCATATACCGACGGCGCATCTTTTTTAAAATCTCATTACAACCACTTTGTAAGGGAATATGAAAATGAGGGACAAAGCTTCTCGATTGCGCAACAAAGTCGATGATCTCATCTTTTAGCAAATTGGGTTCTATCGATGAGATGCGATGGCGCTCCACCCCATCTACCCCATCCATAGCCTGAACCAGTTCTAGAAAGGTGTGCTCGTGTTTTTTATTTCCAAATTCTCCTTTCCCGTAATCCCCAATGTTGACGCCGGTCAATACGATCTCTTTGGTTCCAGAAGCGGCAATCTCCTTAGCATTTTTTAAAACATTTTCCAAAGTATCCGATCGCGAAATACCACGAGCCAAAGGTATGGTGCAATAGGTGCACTTATAATCACACCCGTCTTGTACTTTTAAAAACGCCCGGGTCCGATCGTCTAAAGAGTAGGATCCCACATAAAAATTGGCTTCCTCAATCTCACATGAATGCACAATTCCATTTTCACCTTGATGCCGTGGTGTAGACAATAGATCGTTTAAATAACTGGTCACTTTAAATTTTTCAGTAGCCCCTAAAACCAAATCCACCCCGTCAACTGCAGCTAATTCCTCCGGCCTTAATTGTGCATAACAACCAATCCCTACCACAAAAGCATCCTTATTCGCTCGTCGCGCCTTGTGTACAATACCCTTAAATTTTTTATCGGCATTATCTGTAACACTGCACGTGTTAATTACATATATGTCCGCTTCTTCATTAAAATCCACCCTCGAAAACCCTTCATTCTCAAAAGTCCTTGCGATCGTTGCTGTTTCTGAAAAGTTAAGTTTGCAGCCCAAAGTGTAAAAAGCTACTTTATTGAGTTCTTTGGCTTCGGTCATTTTTTTGTCTTTTTATGATGCGCAAAGATACAAGTTAAAATTTTTTAGCTCAAAAGACAAATGAAGAGAAAGCCCATCGCCAGTAATTTATATTCATTTCATTTTAGCCTCTCTCTCCCTCATTCCCAAAAAACAACTCGATAAGAGACAATAAATGAAGTTTTTACCGGTTTGAAAAACAAAGCTCGCAAACAAAATGAAAAGATGGTTCCTCTCATTTTTTATTGCCTTCACCCAAACTTTGTGGGCCCAAGATTACATGGACCAACTTTTGATCACTGGAATTGAAAATGCTAAAGCCTATGGCAAAGCGTACATGGATCCAGGATCCAAAGCTTTAATCTTTACCCTGAGCAATGGCTGGTACCATTCTGCAAAAGTAAAAAGAAGTGGAAGATTCAGTCTTTCCCTTAAAATGAGCAATTCCTTCGTCAGTGAAGAGGATCAACGTTTTATAATAGATCCTAAATCTTTTGATTTTCTGACCCCCTTAATCTCCTCTGGCGAGGTGGAAGCGGCAACCATCTTAGGAAACAACAGCCCCGGTATTCACATGTTGGCCAAGTATAGAGGGAATGATCAGCAATACCATGAGACCGAAATCATTTTGCCACAAGGTCTTGGACATTCAGGAATCAATTTTCTTCCTGTGGGCTTTGTGGAAGCAGCTGTTGGCACGGGTATCGGAACAGAAATTAAATTTCGATTTTTACCAAAAATAAAGCTCAAAGGCGTCTCTACTTCTCTATACGGAGGAGCCCTTCAACACGAAATAACCCATTGGCTATCTCCCCACAGTAATTTCCCCCTTCATATTGCGGCATTAGTCGGGGTAACCTTTTTCGATGGGAAATACAATTTACCCCCTCATCGCTCCTTAAAAGGAGAGGGACAAAACGTCAAGGCTCATTCGGCCTCTTGGATAATAACTTCCTTGTTTTCTACTGATTTTAAAACCCTCAATTTTTATGCCGGGACAGGTTATATATTTGGGAAGACAGATACTGCTTTAAAGGGAAATTTTCAGGCCACTCTACCACACGCACAGCTGAACCTTACCAATCCCTACAACATCACCAATCGAAATGATGGCATGACCGCAACCTTGGGAACAGACCTACAATTGGGCAGGTTTCAATTTTACCTGGATTACAATTTTCAACGTTTTGCTGGATTCTCAGGAGGAATAAGCCTTAAAATTATCTAAAATTAGAAAAATACTCTCCCAAAATTACCCGCTTCCCCGATTTACCTCTTTCCTTCAAAACAAGCCTAACCCTATGTAAATTAACTCTTTCAAATTAACTTTAATAAAAATTGCCATTTCTTGTACGAAATCCTATATTTGTCCGCTTTTAAAACACGTCAAATAAATTTTAACGGAGAATGCAAAATAAAGGAATTATAAGATTATTTGCCATTTTATTCGGCTTAGTCAGTATATACCAGCTCTCTTTTACCTTTATCACCAATAAGGCAGAAAAAGATGCCAAGACTTTCGCTGAACAAAAAATTAGCGATACAACGGAGGGTTATGCTACCCAAAGACATGAAATGGAGTCCCATTATCTGGATTCCATTGCCAAAGAACCCATTTTTGCTGGAGTTACCTATAACACGGCAAAATCCAAACAGCTGAATAAAGGTTTGGATTTAAAAGGCGGGATCAGTGTCATTTTACAAATTTCAGTAAATGACCTATTAAGGGAATTGTCCAATCAATCCACCAACCCCGCTTTTGAAAAGGCCTTGGCAGAAGCAGACGAAAAATTAAAAACGAGCCAAGACACCTACCTCAATCTCTTCTTCGATGCTTTTGAACGTATTCCAGATGCACAATTGTCCTCTCCTGACATTTTCGGCAACAAAAACATGAGTGGGGATATCACCCCCGGAATGTCCAATAAGGAAGCAGAATCTAAAATAGCCAGACGTGTAGAAGAAAGTATCTCTTCAGCTTTCGAAGTATTGAATCAACGTATCGATAAGTTTGGAGTTGCACAACCCAATATTCAACGTTTAGGGGAGTCCGGTCGTATCTTAATAGAATTACCTGGAGCACAAGATGTAGATCGTGCCAAGAACTTACTTCAAAGTATGGCGCAACTGGAATTTTGGCCCGTATACCAATCCAAGGATTTCAGAGCATTTTTCTCTAACGCAGATACCGAATTGCAAAAGATTTTAAACAAGTCAAAAGCAAAAACAGAAACAAAAGAAGAAACAGAAGCGGTCACTGACTCTACTCAAACAGACGACCAAGATATTGAAGCTTTGTTGAGCAGTGAAGATCAAGATGAAGAAGACACAGCAGTTGACACCAACAACCCACTGTTAAGCCTCGTCCAAGGTTTTGGCCCAGAAACCGGTCCTATCCTAGCGCAATTTCAATTAAAAGACACCGCCAGAGTTAACACCTTTCTTAAAAATCCACAAGTTAGATCCTTACTCTCTGCAGATCAACGTTACGCGCGTTTTGCATGGGGAATCCCAGATGAGAAAACAAGTTTAGTCGGTTTGTATGCCATTAAGAGTAATCGAAAAAACGAAGCGCCCCTCACTGGAGGAGCAGTGACAGATGCCTCACAAACATATGACCAAATGAGTCGTATTGCAGTCTCCTTGGAAATGAACGCAAAAGGAGCTAAAACATGGGAGCAAATGACAGGAGAAGCCTATAAAAACAATACGCAGATTGCTATTGTTTTGGACAACACGGTCTACTCTGCACCTGGCGTTACATCAGGCCCGATCTCAGGAGGACGGAGTTCCATCACAGGAGATTTTACCATCAA
>JAJYSO010000198.1 GCA_021793535.1 Bacteroidota bacterium
ATATCTGCTTCTTTATACACTCCTTTTTTCACAAGGATTGTCGCTGCTGAGTCGGCCAAGGCTATGGCATTTGCAATACTTTTAACCGAACATGTGTAACAAACCTCAATTGTTTGCCCCTTGACTTTTTGCAGGGTAAAAAGCATCAGCAGACCAACCAATAATGGAATTCCTTTATGGGTGTACTTTAGGGTTGGCCTGTTCAGTATGTGGGTTGGTGATTTCATTTTGAATGTTTTTCCAATCGTAGAGTTTGCCCGTATATTGCTTTTGTAGTTCTTGGGCAGATGCCTTGTCTTCAAAGGCCGATAAAAATGCACCCATGGGGCTACTGATTTGCTCTGAAATTAAAAAATGGGCCTTTGTCGCGTCCATAAGCTTCCCTGGATGGGTATAATCGGCAGCAAGAATATGAAGCATCGTTGACTCTGTTGAGTGCTTGTGTAAATAGTGGATCATGCATTCAGAAGAATCAAATTTGTAGTTTTTTCCTTTTTTAGTGACCAGTTGCGCAGCATGATAGGGATCTACAATGGTCATGCTGCAATAAGTACAGCTGTCGTTCCCGTACGCGATAGGTTCTATATTTTTACTACAGGATAGGAATAAGAAAAGTCCAAAAAGATAAAAAAATGGTTTCATATCAATGTATTTTGGCATATGCTGGTTTTCCAATAAAATAAGCGATGAAAATGAGCGCCATTCCCAAGAGCATGAAATAAGCCCCCGTTTGCGGATAAGACCAAACATCAAAGTTTAACATCTTTTGGTAACCGAATAAGGGCGGCTTATAGGTCATTAAATTCCCGTTTATATCCAATAATTTAATGCTGGCATGCGGATCTAGATTTCTTCCATAATTTGCCAGCCATCTATTGAAATCATAAATGCCCAATACACCTAATACAGACATGGTGACAAACCAAATGAGATAGGAGAGGGGATTCGCTTTTTTTAGGAACCCTAAAATTCCGATGAATATCCCTATAGAAGCCATTCCTCCCACGACAATGGGAAAGGCAGTCATCTCCCACATTTCAGCAGGTTTAGGGATGGGTTTCATACCGATATAATGATTGAGCATATCAATTTTGTCGATATCAAATTCTTTTTCTCCTATAATGTTATTGATATAAATATCCATTCCTAAGCCTTCCATGTATTGTGGGGCTTTAAGGTGAATATTCCAGAGCGGCAAAAAAAACAGTCCAAGTATGAAGAGCGATCCAAGAATCATAATTATACCTGACTTTTTCATAATTTGATGGTTTTGTTTGGTATGTAAAACAAGAAGGTAGCAAAGTTTATGAGGGGGACTCCACTACCTTCTCTAGTGGTGACAGGGCGAATTCTTAGCACTTTCTATTATTATACTCCCTGTCGATCCCACTTTTTAATCTGGGCTAATTCTCTTGGTCCCCATCCCCGTCTAGTGACCAAGAGAGTTTGATGTCGGAATCGGCAGGAGAAACGCGTATGTATCCCTGCATTTCTTGATGAAGTGCCGAACAGAAATCTGTGCAATAGAAGGGCCAGACCCCTTCGTGTTTTGCTTCCCATACTAGGGATTTGGTCTGTCCAGGTACGATCAATAATTCAGAGTTTTCCGCTCCCATTACGGCAAAACCATGGGGGATATCGAAGTCCTGCTCAAGATTCGTGATGTGGAAATGAACGCGGTCTCCAACCTTAATCCCTTCAATATTGTCCGGAGTGAAGTGACTTCTAATCATCGACATATAGATATGGACATCATTTCCATTTCTCTCTACGCGTGCTTGCGTTGGATTAGTGACGCCTTTTGGATGTTCGTTTTCATCCAATCTGTATATTTGACGTACATGAGGTACAATCTTATCCCGATGTATGGCAGAGGCATAATGTGGCTCTCCGATGGTTGGAAAATCTAGGAGTAATTCCATTTTATCACCTGAGATGTCGAACAGTTGTGCAGATTGATTCAACTCAGGTCCTACAGGTAAATACCGGTCTTTGGTTATCTTATTTAGAGAAACCAAATACTTTCCATCGGGCTTTCGGCTATTCCCTCCAGGTATCATCAAATGTCCAGGGGAATAATAAACATCGTGCCTGTCTAAAACTTCCAGAGAGGATACGTTCCATTTGACAATTTCGGAAGAGATAAAAAAGGTAGAATAGGCATTTCCTTTACCGTCAAATTCTGTATGCAGAGGACCAATTCCGGGTTGCTGTACAACGCCGTGGATAGTTGCATCATATTTTAATATCGGAATACCGTAGGATTCTCCTTCATAATTTTCTTGTTCAATTGCCTTTTTAATCATGTCAAAGGAGTGAACAACCAGATTGGAAGATAGTTTACCGTTGCTGACAATAAATTCTCCGGTGGGATCTACGTCCACCCCATGAGGTGATTTTGCTGAGGGGATAAAATATACAATACCAGGCAATTCGGTTGGATCCAAAACCAACACCTCTTCAACCCACTCGGTGGTTGCGGTGTGCGTCTTCGAATTCATCTTATTATGGGCGTAACGTGTCTTCTCAACCTTCCCTTTGCCCTGCTTTATGTATTCTTCTGCTTTTTTCCAGTTGATGGCTGCAATAAAATCTTTGTCGTGCTCGGCCGAATTTGCCTCTAACATGGTATGGGCTTCCTCGGTGTTATAAGTGGTAAAGAACATCCACCCATGGGATTTATCACGGCCGGGATGTGCCAAGTCATAATCGAAACCGGGCATGCGGATCTGAAAAGCGAGATTCATTTCGCCTGAATCCTGATTTACACTGATAAAGGACATGGAAGATTTAAAATTCCCTTTGTAATCACTAATGGGCATATCGCGTTGGGGAATAGGGACACTGAAGCGCGTTCCCGCAACGATATATTCCGTGTTTTCCGTGACAAATGAGGAGCTGTGGTTTCCTGCAGAATTTGGGATTTCAATAATTTCTTGCGTGTCAAAATCGCTTAAGCTGATTCGTGCGATTCTAGGGGTGTTGTTTCCGTTAATAAAGACCCATCTACCGTCTGTTTCGCCATTGGTCTGAGAGAGATCTGGATGATGAGCATCATCCCATGGCACAAAGCCAAAGGAAGTATTAAACATGGGCTTACTCTCCTCGCTATAACCATAGCCTGTTTGGGGGTCTTGGGAAAAAACGGGGATGATTTTCAGCAGTCGTGCCGATGGCAATCCGTATACGTAAAGTTGCCCGCTAAATCCTCCCGAAAAGAAGGAGTAAAATTCGTCGTGATCTCCGGGTTTAACATATACCTTTTCGGCGGCATTTTTGGAGCCACCACTGCCATTTCCTGGAGCTCCACCTCCTGGTGTACAGGCGATGATGGAACCCACAAGGAGTATTAAAGAGCATAGTTGAAATAACCTTTTCATAAGTGTACAAGATTAGGAGTTAAATAATTGCGATTATAAGGTTCTGAAATATTCCAAGACGGCGCGTGCTTCTTCTTTGGTCAGACCCTGATTGGCCATGGGAGAACCATTGTATTCCATCAGGAGTTGTTTAGCAACGGGATCTTCTTTCACCATCCCTTCTGGATTGAGAATCATATTCATGATCCATTCCGGAGCCCTGCGCTCGAGAATCCCTTTGGGGGCTGGTCCAACCAACCTTTTGTCGGGTTTATGGCAAGCCAGGCAATTTCGATCATAGACGTCCTTTCCTTGTTCGGCTAGGCCATGATCGACTTCTGGATCAAGGGAGAGGGATTGTATAGGTCCTACACCTTTGTTGTTCAGGTCAACTGCTACACCATCTACCTTGTCGTATTTTATTTCTTTTTTGGGCATGGGTTGTTCGATTGTCTGGCCTTGATCTTTTTGACCGTTGGTTTTTTCACTCTTTCCACAACTGGCTAATAGACCAATAAACAGAAATATTAAAAGCGAAATTCTCATCATTTTTTGGGTCCTCATAATTGTAGGGTTTTAGATCATTAATTTTGTTAAAACTATTTAGGAGGCATACATCCTAAATACAATACAAAAATAGAGGCAAAGCCTTATTTGGGTAATGATCTAAGCCACATCAAAACATGATCTTCATCATAAATACGGGGGAGTAAGGGGGGCCAGCATAAAGAACCCCGAGGACGCTGTACGGAGGTTTTCGGCCGGCGAAGGGATAGGTTTTAGATGGGTAATGGGAGAAGACTATCTCTTTTTAGTTGGGTAGTGCTTTGAGTCGAGAAGGGTCGATGATTCGAATCGATCGACCTTTAATGTGGATGAGTTCTTCATTTTTAAAGTCGCTTAAGGTGCGAATGAGAGATTCTGTAGTAGTTCCCGAGATATTGGCCAACTCCTCCCTTGTAATTTCAATATAGAAATCTTCTTGACCTTCCTCTGAGAACTTTTTTTTGAGCAAAAGCAAGGCCTGAGCCACTCGCTTCCTCAAGGAATTGTAGGCCAGTTGCATCATTTGCTCAGCTTTTTGGTTGTTGTGTTTGGCCAAGACCCGGATGACCTCAAGACTAAACGCTGTGCTGCTTTTGATTAACTCAAAGAAAGCGAGTTTGGGGATGAGCTTAATTTCGCATGGCTCTAACGCTTTTGTGGTGATTTGATACGGGTGATTACCCAATAAGGCAATATACCCTATAAAATCACCTGCTG
>JAJYSO010000199.1 GCA_021793535.1 Bacteroidota bacterium
GCACAGTCGAAAATCGAAATGAATGAAGCCGAAATTAAACGTACCAAAAGCGCTTTAGAAATGGCACAACTAAATCTTTCTTATACGGTGATTACCGCTCCCCACGATGGGATTATGGGACGAAGAAGCATCAATGTCGGGCAACTGTTGAATCCCGGGCAACAAGTGGGGACTATCGTAGATACAGAAAACATTTGGGTAACGGCCAATTATCGTGAAAAGCAAATGCAGCACGTAGAGATAGGCGGTCTGGCCAAAATAAAAGTGGATGCACTTGGCGGAAAGGAATTTGAAGGAAAAATAACCGCTGTTTCCGGAGCTACCGGAGCAAGATATGCAGCTATTCCGGTGGATAATTCCACAGGGAATTTCGTAAAAGTACAGCAGCGAATTCCGGTTCGTATTGAATTTACGGAAAACAACGAACGCGAGGCTATCGAACTTTTACGCACGGGAATGAACGTGGAAGTGACTTTAAAATAACAAATTATGTATAATCAAGGTCCTTTTGCAGATTGGGTTCCCAAACCTTTGATGCTGTTGCTCATTATTATTTTCCTGTTTCCGGTTTTGGCGGTAATGGGAGTCTATACCGGAAGCACAACAAGCATTGCAGGCGGATTGGGAACGTATACCGAGTTTATATCACTCGCCAACAACTCCACCACCATTGGGATGGCCATCGCAATTACGATTGCCTTACGAATAAAAATGCGATTTCGTTCTAAGGAAATCATTGCCACTTCAGCAATCATTTTGGCGGTGGTTTCCATCATTATTGCAACCACACAAAACCCGTTGGTAGTGGTGTTCGGAAGCTTTTTAATCGGGTTTTTTAAAATGTTTCCGATTATAGAAATGGTACTGCCCGTTATGTTTATCCTTTCTCCTTCGGGAGACAAAGGACAATTCTACGCTATTTTTTATCCTTTGACGATAGGTAACGGGCTTTTTGCTTCTTATTTAATGACCAAAATCACTTGGTATTCTAGTTGGGAAGCACCTTATTTTATTATGGCTGCTTTAATGCTGCTTGTCGCCGCACTTTCTTTGATTTTTCAGCACAATAAACGGTTTTGCTTTAAGATGCCGTTGTATCAAATTGATTGGCTTTCGATGGGGTTATTAACTATTTCTGCGATGTTCCTCAATGTAGGATTGGTTTTTATGAAACAACAAGCTTGGTTTGATTCTCCTTTAATTGTGAATTCTCTTATTATCGGAATAGTTTTAATGGCTGTGGTTATTTACAGACAACGCTTTCTCAAACGGAAATTAATAGATTTTAGTTTGATTCTAAAAAAATCGAATTTGTGGCACAGCTTGATTTTGTTGCTGTTTTTGGGAGTTTATTTAGCCAGCTCCAGCATATTCGTCCAATTTACCGCAGGAGCTTTGGATTATAACAACCTCATCAATGACAAATTGAATTTGTGGATGATTCCCGGAATTGTAATTGGCGGTATGTATGCTTATTTTAGTTTTAAGAAAAATTGGCACTTAAAATATTATGTCGCATCCGGATTTGTGGCGTTTTTTATCCATACGCTGTTGTTGTATCTGATGATTCAACCTCAAATGAACATTGAGATGCTCTATATTCCAATGTTTATCAAAGGGATTGGAATGGGTATTCTATACATCGGAATTTGGTTTTATGCTTCCATAAATTTAGAGATGGATGAACTCCTCGGAATTATCGGTATCCTCCTTTTGGTAAGGAACTTCCTCGGAATTGCTTTGGGTGGTTCTATTATAGGTTGGGCAAGTTATTACGGACAATGGGACAGCCTGAACAATATGGTGATGCACTTGGATATGAATGCGTTTCAAAATGGGATGAGTATGTATGGTCCGATGCAGATCAATTCGATATTGGCCGCTTCCAAAAAGATTTTAGGAACGCTTTGCTTGCTTTCCATTCCGGCATTGATTATCGTGCTGACACATCATTACGGAAGGTTTAATTACAGAAGAGTAGTTATCTTTAGAAAAGTAATTCGAGGAAATACCATTAAAGGCTATCGACTGGGAAATCCAAAATAACCATACAAAAAATATACAATTAATCTTAAAAACGTAAAACTATGTCAACATTCATTAAATCTGTCAAAAACACCGTAAAGCACTGGTATATACCGGCTATTATCGGTGCATTATTCATTATTCTTGGAATTTATGTGTTTACAGTCCCGGAATCTACCTACAAAACCTTGGCAACTTTATTTAGTCTGTCTTTTTTGATCTCGGGTGTGCTGGAAACCTACTTTTCTCTTCGAAACAAAAATGAATTGGAAGGTTGGGGCAGGTATTTGGCCTCCGGGATTTTTAATTTGATCATCGGAATTATATTGATTTCAAAATCCGGAATGGCAGCGGCCATATTGCCTTTTTTTATTGGATTTACCCTTCTTTTTCGCTCGTTTCAGGGAATCGGTTTTGCTATGGATTTAAAAAACCGTGGAGAGCTGCATTGGGGAAATTTGGTAATAGCCAGTATTCTGGGAGTTATTTTTTCGTTTTTGTTAATCGTCAATCCATTATTCACCGGAATGTATTTGGTGGCATTTACGGCATTAGCATTTATTTTCACAGGGGTTAAAGCTGTCGTTCTTTCTTTTCAACTTAGAAAATTAAAAAAGATCCCAAAAAAAATCAACGCAGAGCTTCGCCAAAAAATCAAAGCGCTAAAAGAGGAATATTATGAAGAAATGGATGAGAATGAAGTATAAGTTATTTACTTTCAAGATTATAATTACAGATTAAAACCAACAATTGATGAAAAAAATATTATTTCTTACCGATTTTTCTGAAGCTGCGAACAGTGCTTTTATATATGCACTGTCTACAGCCCATAAAATAAAAGCTGAGATTCATATTTTACATATTGTTCATATATTCAGTTCTTTTGATTCCGAAAACGAATTTATCGATACAAATCGATCAACCGGAGCAAATCAAGAATCCATAGACTGGTCCCACCTAATAAACAAAGCCGAAGAACTAAAGGAAATTGCAGATCAAAACGGCGGCGTGAATGTTCCTTTATTTTTTCATTTGGAAAAAGGAAAAATACTGAATACGATCCAGGCCTATATTTCCGAAAACAAAATAGATGTAGCCATTATGGGCACTTCCGGTGTAGATATGGCCAGTAAAAAACTGGCTGATTCCAAAACCGCCAATATTATTAAGCACAGCAACATCCCAATATTGACCATTCCGGCACAAGCTAAGTTTAATTCGATAAGGAATTTTACGGCTTCAGTTATGTTGAAAAAAAATGAACGCGGTATTATACGCCGGTTAATCAAAAATGCACAAGTTTATGGATATTCTTTCAATTGTGTTCACGTTGTAGAACCCAAAGAAGACGTGCCTGACATTGAAAAAAAATCCAAACAATGGTTAGCATATATTGGGTATAAGGACCTTCCCCTGACGCTTATAAAAAGCAACATTACCAATGGATTAAGGGAGTTTGTGCAAAAGAATAATGTTCAAATTCTTGGTCTTCTTCATCAGAACTTGCCGTTTTACGAACGACTGCTAAAAATAAACCAGGACAAACATATACTTTTGAATTCGAATACAGCTCTATTGGTTTATAATCAGGATCGTAATTAAGAATGTTTTGAGATGAAAAAATATTTCAGAGCATTCCTTAAACAAAGAACGATAAATTATAAGGAGAAGCATTAACTGATTTTACAGGAACAATGAAAAAATACTTACCTCTTTTTTTTTGCTTATTAAGCAACATTGTTTTTGCCCAGCAAGAAGAACGCCCTAAAATAGGACTTGCCTTGAGTGGTGGGGGTGCAAAAGGACTTGCGCATATAGGATTGTTGCAAGCCATCGATTCTGTGGGACTTGAGGTAGAGTATGTAACAGGAACCAGTATGGGGGCAATTGTTGGCGGGCTTTATGCAGTGGGTTACAGCGGAAAGGAAATTGAAGAAATCGTCTATCGGATGAATTGGGACAGAATACTTTCCAACAAGTCCTCTTATGATTTATTAATCCTTCCCAAAAAGAATAATGTGGGAAAATATTTGGAAATTCCGCTGATAGACGGAAAACTATCCTTCCGAAGAGGAGCTTTGGAATCTAATGAACTCTGGCTAACATTAAACGAATTGTTTTTCCCATACCTGACCACTACTGAATTTGATAAATATGAAAGGGAATTTCGTTGTGTGGCTGCTGATATCGAAACCGGAGATGCCGTAGTTCTTAAAGACGGCAATATCGTTAAAGCCTTACGAGCCAGTATGGCCATTCCCGTAGCTTTCACGCCTGTTGAGATTGATGGGACAACACTTATTGACGGAGGGATTGCTATGAATTTCCCTGTTTCGGAAGTAAAAGATATGGGCGCCGATTTTATTATTGGCAGTTCGGTTTCAAGTCCTTTAAAGGAGAGCGCAGAACTCGATAATCCTATGCAGATGATCACACAGCTCGCTTTTTACAAAGAAAAAAAAGACTTTGATCAACAGATTAAATCTACCGATATCTTTGTTGATTATCCCATTGAAAAATATAATACAGCAAGTTTTTCATCCTCTGATGAGATTATTCAATTAGGAATTGAAAAGGGAAAAGAAATTTATCCCG
>JAJYSO010000200.1 GCA_021793535.1 Bacteroidota bacterium
GCAATTGTTGGAACGTTTCTTGTTTGATCGGAAAAAACAGTATGACTATGTGGAGAAACTCAGTGGAGGGGAACGCAAACGCCTCTATTTGTGTACCATTCTGATCCAAAATCCCAATTTTTTGATTTTGGATGAGCCGACCAATGATTTGGATGTGGTCACGATCAATGTGCTGGAGAATTTTTTATTGGACTTTCCCGGCTCTCTAGTCGTGGTCTCGCATGACCGGTATTTTATGGATAAGATTGTCGATCACCTGTTTATCTTTGAGGGAGGGACGATAAAAGACTTTCCAGGAAATTATTCGAGGTATAGAGCACAGGCCAAGCCCCCTCTGGAAGAGGATCAAAAAGAAAAAAGAGCGGAAACAGATCGGGTTGGGGGTAAAAAACAAAAAACCTCGCTCAGCTATCATGAGCAAAAAGAACTGCAACAATTAGAACGGGAAATTGAAAAACTGGAGGAGCAAAAGGTGGCTGCCCAGCATGCGTTCTTAAAACCGCTTGAAGGAGAAGAAATCGAAAAGAAATCCTTGGAATTGGGTCGTCTTGAGCAGGAAATTGACCAGAAGACTGAGCGTTGGTTTGTGCTGTCTCAAAAAAAAGAAGGCCAGCTTTAATTAAAATCCCAGCCCAGAGTGGTGTGAAAGACATAGTCCGTGGACTGGGCGTGATCTATGGGTTTATTATCGTGGTTGAAGGTGTAGCCAAACTTGATGAAAAGATCCAGAGGTAGATCGTATTTTAAGTCCATGGAAAAGTCTAAACGAAGACGTTTGGATTCGGTGATGCTCGGAAAAGCTGCAGCTTTGACCAGCAAACTGAAATCTTGTAAATCATAGATGTTAAACTCCGTGCCCAGGAGGATTTCGGAACTGTTTTTGAAATTTGCATTAGAAGAAGTTTTAAAGTTCTCATTGTTGTATGCAAAACCGCCTTGGACATTCCAATATAAATAGCGGTTCATCAGAATGAGCTTTCCCATTCCTAGTTGGGCCAAGGTACGCAAGTTGATGCTCTGCTCCGAATTAGAGTAGAGTGAGATTTGACTTAAGGTGAACCAATTGCTTTTCAAAATATATTGGTAATCGATGGAGGCTTCCATACGCTTTACCGTCTCTGCATGTTTTCGAGTGGAGCGAATATCGTCGTAATTTGCCGAGGCATTCCAATGCTCTGATCGATAGGCCAGACGGGAGCGGATATTGAATTCGGCAATGCGTTGGGCTTTGGTAAAGTTGAATCCTACGCCCATTTCGGCGCTGAACTTGCTCAGGAAGTCCGATTTGACTTCTCGTAAATATACGATGTCACTGAGTCCTACGCGGTGAAGGGTGTCCCCCTCATGGATGAGATAGACTGCTCTTTGGTCAGCTTGGGAAAGGCGGCCATTGTACCGCTTGTCCGGATGAACGAAAATTAAATAGCTGGTTTGGGTGTTTACCGAATCTACCTCTTTCCACTTTACCTTAAAATTGGAGTCACTGTAGTCGGTCTTAAAGGAGGCCACGCCTTTTTCCATTTTTTTTAAAGTCCCGATCAAATGATCTCCGTTGTGAAGGTACAAGATGTCCGTCTGTGCAGAGGCCCCGAAGGCAAATCCGAGGAAGAAAACGAAAAGCACACTTCTTTTAATCATGGTATAACGGGGCGTTATCATGTGTATTAAGATACAATATAATTGACTATTTTCATAAAGCTAGCCTCCTTCTTAAGGAGACCCTGTGGTCTTCTAGCATCAAAAGGAAGAGAGGACCTTCTACCGTGATTATCCTGATCAGGTAGTTCTTCTATAACGCTAAAGTGCCTTTTTTATTGACAGCGGTGTCGAAAAAGAGAAGGGGTATGAAAACCTTCCTTCTTTGACCTATACAATACAAGGACACCTGCTTGAGCAAGACATAGAGATTGCGCTCCAAAACAGCATCCTTTTGAAAGAGCTGTACATTAGAAAGCGAAAAAGGTTCCAAATACTTGATAGTCAATTTTTTAAAATTCAAAATAAAAGTATATTTTTGTTTGGAAATACGGTAGAATTCAACGCAACTTTGCAGCCCTAAAAATAAGAGGCGAAGGGTGGATTCGTTTTTCTTGCGCCCTAGTTAGGGTGGGAAATTTGGACTTAACTTAAAAATGAGCAAAGTGAGAGGAGTACGGCTTACACGGTTTAAATATTATTTGCTGCTTCATTTAATTGTCATTGCCTACGGTTTTACAGGCATCTTAGGGAAGTTGATTGCGCTGGATTTTTATAGACTGGTCTTTTTTAGAATGTTGATTGCCGGACTGAGTTTAGGGGCTTTTCTGTTGTTGAGAAAAAAGAAATTTCGCATCCGGGGCCGGAGGGCTTTGCTTAAGACCATTGCGGTGGGGCTGGTGGTGGTCTTGCATTGGCTGACCTTTTTTAAGGCCATTCAAGTTTCCACGGCTTCGCTGGGCGTTTTGTGTTTGGCCACGGCTGCTTTGCACGTCAGTTGGTTGGAGCCTCTTTTGATGAAACGCAGGTTCTCCTGGCAAGAATTCGGGTTGGGCGTTTTAGTCATTATGGGGGTGATCGCAGTCTCAGGCAACATGGGAGGAAATGCGACAGAAGGATTGTTTTGGGGCCTCATCTCCGCTTTTTTATCTGCACTTTTTGCCGTGTTGAATGCCAAACTGAATAAAAAGGACAAGATCCCGGCAGCTTCTTTAACGATCTATGAGATGTTGACGGGCGCCTTGTTTCTGTTTGTTTTATTGTTTTTTCAAGGACGGGTGAATGCGGAGTTTTTTACCATGCGGCTGGTTGATTTTTCATGGTTGCTGTTTTTGGGGATCGTCTGTACGTCGGTTGCCTTTTTATTGATGATTGATGTCATTAATAAAATAGGAGCTTATACGGCGACGCTAACGGTGAATTTAGAGCCTGTTTATTCCATTATTCTGGCCGTTTTTATGCTCTCGGAAAATGAATTTTTAGGACCGAGGTTTTATCTGGGAGCTTTCTTTATTGTCTTGATTGTGTTTGCCAATCCGGTATTGAATTATTGGCAAAGAAAGCGAAAGATGCACCGGATTACACGCACCCGCCAATCTCCATTTTAAGAACGGATTAGGTTGGATTTATAAACGATAAACAGCACCACCAGAGGGATGGCCAATAAGACCGTCATCAAAAGATGTCTTTCCAAAACCCAGGGTTCTAAGAGTAGAGTGATGAAATACCCGCCCATTGCACCGCCAAAATGAGCATCGTGTCCGATGTTGCCGATGTGCTTTTTCATTCCGTAGATCGAATAGAGCAAATAACCGATACCAAAGACGTAAGCCGGGATCGGAATGATAAAATACAACCCCAGCATCATATCGGGGTTGAGCAAGATGGCTGCGTAGAGGATACCCATGACTGCTCCACTGGCTCCTACGGCTGTGTAATGCGGTTCGTCTTTGTGAAAATAGAGAGAAAACAAATTGCCCAGGATTAAGCTCCCGAGATAGATAGCGGCAAATTGGAGGTTGCCCATTTGGTATATGATGACATCGGCAAAGAAGTATAGGGTAAGCATGTTGACCAAAAGATGGGTGAGGTCTACATGCAAAAATCCTGCACTTAAAATTCTTATTTTTTCCCCTCTTTGGACATCGCCCACGTTGAATTTATATCGGTTAAAAAAAGAATTGTCTTTAAATCCTTTTAAGGAGATGAGCACATTTAGGCCAATGGTGATAAGGGTCACCCATTCAATGTCTTGCATAGGACTGGTTTATGGAAATTCAAAAATACGTAAAATTATCGCATTGACGGAAGGCTCGTGTAAAATGAGGAAGGGATACTTAAAAAGGACTTCGCTTATTTTCCCCCTATTCTTTTGAAAAGGGATTTTGTCTGGCCAAAATATGAATTATCTTTGTTGAAATATTGCCCTTGATGCAAAAACTAATCTACCTTATAACCTACCCCTTGCTCTGGGGGATTTCCAAACTTCCTTATCGGTTGTTTTATGGGGTTTCTGATGTGGCTTTTTGGTGGGTGTACCATGTAATAGGGTACCGTAAAAAGGTAGTATATGCCAATTTAAGGCAGGCTTTTCCTGAAAAATCGGAGTTGGAAATTCAACGTATTCGCAAAAAATTCTATCGTCATTTTTGTGATCTGTTTCTCGAGATGGCTAAAACCATTTCCATTTCTTGGCAAGAACTCAACCGGCGGTTTGTCTTGACCAATCCTCAGGTAATGCAAGCCTTGGAAGCCCAGGGCAAAAGCTATATCATCCTCCTGGGGCATTACAATTCTTATGAGTGGGTGACCGCCTTAAAATTGCAGGGCATGTCTTTTAAAGCCTACGGGGTGTACAAGCGCCTAAAAAATAGGAGCTTTGATAAAATGATTCGTGATTCAAGGGGACGCTTTGGGACCCATATGTTGGATAAAAATGAGGTGATTCGGCAAATGATCAAAGACCGGAAAGAAGGGGTAAAAGCAGCTTATGGAATGATTGCCGATCAGGCCCCCAAGGGAGGAAGATCCAAATACTGGCGCCCTTTTTTCGGACGGGAAGTTCCGGTTTTTATCGGAAGTGAAGTGGCGGCGAAAAAATTGGATCTCGCCGTGACCTATTTGAAAATAGAGAAGGTGAAA
>JAJYSO010000201.1 GCA_021793535.1 Bacteroidota bacterium
CAAGCCGCTCATCAAATTGCCATGACCATGGTCAGTCTGGCTTTTATGATTCCCATCGGGCTATCCCAAGCAGGTTCCATCCGGGTAAGCAATACTTTTGGTCGAAAAAACTGGGAGCTGTTGCGATTGATTGGAAAAACCACCATTGTCATAGGAATCTGCTATGGTATTTTTTCCGGATTGAGTTTCGCTCTTTTCAATCAAGGCATTCCTCCCTTATTTAATCAAGATGCCGAAGTTATCAGTATCGCTTCTACCTTGATTTTGTTCGCTGCAATTTTTCAAATTTCAGACAGTACCCAAGGCGTCAGTGCAGGGTTGTTAAGAGGTATCAAAGACGTTAAAGTGCCCACCCTGTATATTTGTATTGCCTATTGGGTCGTCGGCCTTCCGGTGGGCAGCTTACTTACTTTCTACTACAAGCTAGGGGCTATGGGGATATGGATCGGGTTTATAATCGGGCTCACCATCTCGGCAATTTTATTGAGTCGAAGGTTTATTGGCATTAGTAAAACCGAAAAATTAGAGCGATTAAAACAGTATTAAAGCGGTTGTTTTTGCTCTGAAAATTATGTTTATTATTTCATGATTTTTGATGAAAAATAGACAAAAAGAATTTACTTTTGCAATCCTTGCCACCCTAGCTCAGTTGGTAGAGCAATTATCTCGTAAGTAATAGGTCACCGGTTCGAGTCCGGTGGGTGGCTCTATTCTTTTTCACGCCTACTCCGATAATAACTGCTTGATCACCTCCCCTTTCAACTCATGTTTTCCCGGAAAAAGCAACCTTTTCAATGTCGCCTTGCCAAACAATTCTTCCGCCCGTATCTTTTCCTGTTCCAGTCGATCTAATGTAAAAAACTGATCCTGATCGCCGTACACCATTTTTACGGGAACACCGGACAAAAAGGCACAATCCGAAGGCTCCAATTCCTTGGGAATTCCTCCCGCATATAAAATGAGCAAGTCTGGTTTTATTTTTCTGGAAACTATCCAACGCAGGCATACCGAAACCCCTTGCGAAAAGCCAAAAAAGATCAGTTTTTTAGAAGGGAAAGGCCCCTCTTTTGTATAAACGGCATCCACGTACCGCAGGACATTCTCTGTTTCTTTTAACGTATTTTCTTTCGTCAGCCAACTTGCCCCCACATACCTGAAATCCTTCTTCTGATAATATTTAGAAGGGGCCTGTGGAGCAATCAAATAATTTTCTTCCGGCATAAGAGTTTTAAAATGCGTTAAAAAATAGCGACTTAAAAAACCCAGCCCATGAAAAGCCATCCATACATTTTGGGTTTGCCCTGATAAGGCATTCAAAGTTGAATAAGTATTTGTTGCCCGATAAAAAACATGTTTCTCTTCTGTTTTCACTCCTGTGTCATTTTGTGATTTCGTATTTTTACAAAACTAATCAGAATGCTTTGGATTTATGGATAAAACGGATCTCTTAAGACAAATCAACGCACGATGTCAAAACACCTTGATGGAAACTCTGGATATTGAATTCACCGCAGTGGGAGAAGATTTTGTGGAGGCTCGAATGCCGGTTACTCCTAAAGTCCATCAGCCTGATGGGGTCTTACATGGAGGAGCAAGTGTAGCCCTAGCTGAAACTGTAGGAAGTGTGGCCAGCCTTATTTTCTCCAAACACAAAAATAAAGTCGTACGCGGAATCGAGATCAGTGCAAATCATCTAAAAAGCATCACCTCCGGCTTTATCACGGCCCGAGCAGAAATTTTACATAACGGAAGAACCACACAACTCTGGGACATTAAAATAAGAAATGAGAATCAAGAACTTATTTCAGTGGTAAAGCTCACCACACTCACTCTTGTTAAGGCTTGATTTCATATGGATATCTTCACTAAAATCAAAGCTCATCAAGAACGGAATCAGCCTCTAGTCGCTTTTCGGTATCCGACCCATACGCAAAACACCAATTACCTCATTAAGGCCTATTTGCAGAAGAACACCAAGCTCTATACGGTCAAAGATTTTCAGGAGTCAGGATTCCTTCTCGCACCCTTTCTTGAGGAGCAAAACCCCATTTTATTCCCCTGCTCGGCCTGTGAAATCGTCCAAGAGCAGGTCTCCAAGGCTACTCTACCAGATCACCAGCAGAAAGCTACGATAAAAGATGAAAGCCCAACAACTAAAGAAGAACACCTTCGTCGTATTCAAAAAGCACTTGAAAAAATCGAAGACAATACCTTTAAAAAGGTAGTGCTCTCGCGTAAGATCGATTTTCCTTCCCCCCTCTCCCCGCTTACGCTCTTTAAAAGATTACTGAAACAGTATCCCACTGCTTTTGTTTACCTGTGGCACCATCCAGATGTCGGTACCTGGTTAGGGGCCAGCCCGGAAGTTCTTTTAAAATTAAACGGGCTAAAGCTTCAAACCATGGCACTGGCTTCCACACAGCCTGTTGAAGACCATAAACTACCCCAATGGACTTCCAAAGAGATTAAGGAACAAGCCTTCGTTTCTGATTTTATAAAAAAACAACTGGCTCCGTATACCTCTACCCTGCAAATCGGTCAAACTGAAAATGCAAAAGCGGGAAAATTATGGCATCTGAAAAGCAAAATCTCTGGGAGAATTAAAAACCGCAACGCATTAAAAAATATTCTTCACAGTATACACCCTACCCCTGCAGTCTGTGGAATCCCCAAAAAAGAAACACAAAAATTCATTGTGCAAAACGAAAATTACAACCGAGAATATTACAGCGGTTTTTTGGGAGAGCTGAACCTTCAGGAGCTCCACACTCCACGAAAAACAGCGCTTTTCGTAAACTTGCGATGCATGCAAGCAAACGATCCTTTTTATAGAATTTATGTCGGGGGGGGGATTGTTAAAGGAAGTGTTCCTGAAAAAGAATGGCAGGAGACCATCAATAAATCCAAGACCATGCTTGATGTTTTGGGATGAGCTAACTTCTTCTCGATCTCAACGCAGCTGTTGCCAAAGCGCTGAATAACCAGGGGCCATATTGGTCAATAAAGAGGACATATCTGCCAATTCAACTCTAGGTCCTCCTGAAAAAATGCCGGCAATCTCTTGAGCCTTGGCGTCAAAAAATGAGCGGACCAACAAAGAATTTGGGCGCGTCTGATGTACTTCATGCAAAAGTTCAAGGGCTTTTAAAATGTTTTCCTTTCCCAATTCTACTTTTTCGCTCATCATATCCAAACCCAAGCGATGGTACACATAGAGCGCTTGATGAAAATCCTGAAATACCGATGATCGCAACTGTCGGTTCAACTCATAACGAGTGTTATTCCCAGAGGCAGGGCTCCACCCACCGCCACCTGCCTGCTCAGCAGCACGAGCAATTTGATCTGCGCGATCAAAAAACGAACTTCCTCCATCCGGCACAAAAGAATCTGCATCCAGTCCTAAAATGACATAGGCATAAAAGCTCAAGGTAGCCACTACATTATTCTCAAAAGTATTCGGATTGAACCGCAACGGTTGCCCCTCATCATACGTAAAACTAAAATGAGCATCCCTATAATTGAAAATTGGCGTCATCAAAGATGATCCAAAAACAGGTCGAGAAGATTGAACTTGTAAAGTAGCCTCAAAGCTCGAAGAGGAATACGTGTGTATGGTAATAAAAAAATTACACTGTACACGTTGTTCTTGTGGTAAGCTCTGCTCACTCCATCTTTCTTGATTCAAAAACTCTTGAAGCGCATTTTGCAAAGTAGAAAAGATAGACAGCTGTGTCTGTCCCGTTTGCTGCGCATCCACAGAAACATGACAATTGAGGATTTGCCCTTGACCCTTCAAGCTACTTAACACAAGTACAAAGCAAATCATCAGCAGTCTCTTCATATCTTTCTTAGGCTAGGCAGTATTACTTTAGTTCGAGAGCGTTCCCTATTTCGCGGATGATGTCCTGCGCCACCTCCCTTTTCGATTTCAGGTCAAAATCTAGGACATCAGCTTTCTTTATAATGGATATTTTATTGGTATCCGTTTTAAAACCTGCCCCTCGATCTTGCAACGAATTTAAAACAATAAAATCTAAATTTTTGCGCTCCAGTTTTCGTTGGGCGTTTTCTCGCCCATGTTCGGTTTCCAAAGCAAAACCAACCATAAATTGGTGGCTCTTCCGCGCTCCCAAAGATTTTAGGATATCCGTAGTTTCTTCCAATTCCAAAACCAAGTCCTCACCTTTCTTTTTGATTTTCTGCTCCGCCACCTTTCTGGGCCGATAATCAGCTACAGCCGCTGCCGCAATAACGACATCAGCCCTTTCAAAAAATCGAGTGGCCGCTTGAAACATTTCTTCTGCACTGACCACTGGCACAACTCGGATTTCCGGATGGCTTATCTTTAAAGCGGTCGGGCCGGAAACCAACGTAACACTAGCCCCATTTTCAGCCGCAACCTCAGCTAAAGCATAGCCCATTTTTCCACTGGAATGGTTTCCGATAAATCGAACAGGGTCAATAGCCTCATAAGTGGGGCCCGCTGTAATTAAAACCTGTTTACCGTATAATTTTAATTGCTTCTTATAATGGGTTTCAATGGCTTGGAAAATGTGTTCTGGTTCTGCCATTCTGCCCTTTCCGACTAACCCGCTTGCCAACTCTCCTT
>JAJYSO010000202.1 GCA_021793535.1 Bacteroidota bacterium
TTTTATTGTATTTTTTGTGGTTTAACTACCTTGTTGGAAAGATGTAATTTGGTTGTTAATTTTTTAAAATCATTTTTAAGGCCTATTTCTATGCGCTTTGAAATCCTTAATCATTGTGATAAAATCGTCAAATAAAAAATTCGAGTCGTTGGGGCCAGGGGCGGCTTCGGGATGAAATTGAATGGAAAAACAAGGGTGAAATTTGTGGTGAACACCTTCGTTTGTCTTGTCATTAAGAGCAATATACGTTTCTTCTAGATCCGTATTTTTTAGACTCTTGGACTCTACAGCATAACCGTGGTTTTGAGAGGTAATTAAGGTTCGGCCGTCTTTGAGACTGAGTACCGGATGGTTGGCTCCTCGGTGTCCAAATTTGAGTTTAAAGGTTTCTCCTCCGCAAGCCAAAGCAATGAGTTGATGCCCCAGGCAAATTCCAAATAGGGGGACCTTTCCGAGGAGGCTTTGAATGGTCTCCAGTGCTTCTGGAAGATCTTTTGGGTCTCCAGGCCCATTGGACAAAAGCACCCCATCGGGATTGAGCATCATTATTTCTTTTGCCGAGGTATGGTAAGGAACTACTGTAACGTCACAATTTCGATCTCGTAGGTTGCGCAAAACCCCGAGTTTACTGCCAAAATCCACCAATACAATCCTATGGCCTCTGCCGGGGTTGGCATAGCTGTTATGGGTAGATACCTGGGCAACTAGGTCAGTTGGCAAAGGAGTCTGTTTTAGGTGTTGTACGACCTGTTGTGTTTCCACATAGGAATCGACTATTTTACCTTTTTGAACCCCTTTGGAGCGCAATATTCTTGTCAATCTTCTTGTATCTATACCGCAGATTCCAGGGATTTTTTTATACTTGAAATAAGCATCGAGAGTCATTTCTGATCTAAAATTAGACGGGAAATCACATACTTCTTTTACGATCAATCCCCGGATAGCGGGCTCAAGCGCCTCATGATCCTCTTTGTTTATGCCATAGTTTCCGATTAAGGGGTAGGTCAAGCAAACCAATTGCCCGTAAAAAGAGGGGTCCGAAAATAATTCTTGATAGCCGTTCATTGCTGTATTAAAGACCACCTCTCCCATGATTTCATCATGACTGCCAAACCCCTCTCCCAAAAAGATGTCTCCACTTTCCAATACGAGTTTTCTTTTCATAGTTCTTTCGTTTTTATAAGTTCTTAATTAACCTGCTGCCCTGCTTTTTGCATTCCTGAGTAACCATGGAGCAAAAAAAAACGAAAGGTTTTTTCCTTTCGCTTTTTAAAATCGTATTGAACGAGCATTTACATGCGCAGTAGAAGGTGCTCCTTCTTAATCCTATCGAACAAGTGTATTTTTTCATATCATAAGTTGTCGACAAAATTACTTTTTCTATTAAAAAAATAGATAAAAAAATGCAAATATAATATAATCTATTGACAAGGGCCATGCCCGATAGTAGGTTTTACACTGCTGATGAAAAGAACAGAGCAGAATGCGGGTGATGGGAATTATTGGTGTAACCAATTTGCAATGATTTTATTACCTGCCGGGGTGAGTATGCTTTCGGGATGGAACTGTACTCCACACAGATCGTAGGTGCGGTGTTGTAGTGCCATTACCATTCCTTGTTCATCACGAGCGGTTATGATCAGTTCCTCTGGGAAGTTCTCATTGGAGACGACCCATGAATGGTAACGACCGGCATCAAAACCATCGGAAACATTTCGAAAAAGGAAGTTATTCTTATCGGTTATGTAGATAGGGGTTGCCACCCCGTGGTACACTCTTGTTAAGTTGATTAATTTCCCGCCGAAACTTTCGGCAATTGCTTGTTCTCCCAAGCAGACTCCTAAAATGGATTTTGAGGGGGCATATTCTTTGATTAGGGGTAGGAGGATACCGGATTCCTTGGGAAGTCCTGGACCGGGAGAAAGAATAATGCGATCGTATTGTTCTACTTCTTCCAAAGTGATTTTATCGTTTCGAAAGACATCCACATCCGCGTCGGTCAATTCTTTAACCAGGTGATACAAGTTGTAGGTGAAGGAATCGTAATTATCAAAAAGGAGGATTTTCATGAGGATAAAGGCTGGGGTTCATTTTGTTTTTATAGGGTGTTGGCTTTTTTCAAGGCCTCTTTTAAGGCATTGAGCTTGTTGTTTACTTCTTGTAACTCGTTTTCAGGAATAGATTGAGCAACAATACCTGCTCCGGCTTGATAACGCAAGACATTATTCTTACTTAGGAATGAGCGAATCATAATGGCATGATTAAAATCTCCATTTAGCCCTACCGCTCCAATACATCCTGCATAAAAGCCCCGCTGCGTTTCTTCAAATTGATGAATAAGTTCCATGGCTTTGATTTTTGGAGCACCGGATAACGTGCCTGCAGGGAAAGTTGCCGCTAATAGGGCAAACGGATTGGTATGTGCAGGGAGGGTTCCGGTAACTTCGCTGACCAAATGAATCACATGGGAAAAAGCCTGAATTTTTCGGTCTGCTGAAACGTGCACCTGAGTAGCGAATCGACTCAGGTCATTACGTGCCAAATCGACTAGCATGACGTGCTCCGCATTCTCTTTGGGATCTTTTTTCAAACGGTGGATGGCCTTTTGATCGAGATGAGGGTCTCCGGTGCGCTTTACAGTGCCTGCAATAGGGTGAATGACAGCTTTTTCTTTTTTGATAATGAGTTGAGATTCTGGTGACGATCCCATTAGTCTGTATTTGCCATAATCGAAATAAAATAAGTAAGGAGAAGGGTTGATGGAGCGTAATGCTCGGTATGCGTTAAAATCATCTCCTGTGAATTCTTGTTGAAAACTTCGAGAAAGTACAATTTGGAATACATCTCCACGATTACAGTGATCGATTCCCTTTTGTACGATCTTTTTGTAATGATCATCTGTCATATTGCTCGTTTCTTCCAAGGAGACCTTGAAAGGATGCAAGGGGAAATCTTTACTGCGTATAGCTGTTTCGATCAGGTCCAATTTGCTGTCGATACCGTCTATTTGGTTTTCACAGAGGTATAGCTCTTCTTTATAGTGATTTATGGCAATTACATATTGGTATAAAGCATACCGCAATAAGGGAATCTCAGGATGCTGTCGGTCTTTTGGCTTCCAGTTTAGGTTTTCAAAAAAACGAATCCCTTCATAAGCAGTATAGCCAAAAAAACTTTCTGAAAAGGGAACTGGTGAGCTCCCTTCAGATTTAAAATTTCGGATAAAAGACATCAATTTGTCCGGTAGCTCTCGATCATCTTTAATAGGAACTGAGATCTTTTTTCCCCGAGGATAGTTGTACGTAAGCAGGTCTTTGTTAACCGCTATACTGGCAATAGGATTCAGAGCAATATAAGAAAAAGAGTTTTGTGCCGCTTCGTTGTCCGCGCTCTCTAAGAGAATTGCCTTTGGAAATTGTTCTCGGATTCGCAGGTATATCCCCACAGGAGTGTAGAGATCGGCAAGGAGTTTCTTGTATTGGGTCTTGAGGTGAATGGGAGGCATGGGCTATTGAGTTATCGGCGATCATAAAAAAAGCCCGTCCTGCTCTGGGAGGGACGGGCCTACTTTTCTTTACTTTTTTCGAAAGGATTATAGAACTACCCTGCACAGTACATCAGCAATGTCTGCGGGCCACCACCAAAATTCGATGAATAGAATAGTTCTCATTGTCTTGACAAAAATTGTAATTTTTTCGGAATTATCAAAGCTATTTTTTAAGGGGACAAGTGTTAAAAATAATAGGTACTAGAGCAGCCAACGCTCTTACTTTAAAGTTGGATTATTTAGGATCTCAGAAATCTAATACTTCACCGGTTGGGCCACTCAGATGTGCGGGTATAAAAGAAAATAAACGTTTAGGGAACTCAATATCCTCTTTTGTTTTTATTTTCCATAAAGTTTAGGAAGGCCTGATTTACAACTCGATTCCCTCCGGGGGTAGGGTAGTCTCCCGTAAAATACCAGTCTCCGAGATGGTTAGGACAAGATCGATGTAGGTTCTCGACGGATTGGAAGATGACTTCCACCTTGGCTTTTGTTCCTATTGGGGTGATGAGTTGAGCTATTTTTTCTGAGATTTCTTCTTCGGTCAGCTGGTCGTAAATCAAGTGTAATACATTTTGTGTTTCCATGGCCTTTACCTGTTTTAGCTCTTGGCCCAATGTGTAAGCCTTGTGTAAAAGCTGCTCTTTCCCTTTTTCCTTTAATAGAGCGACTGCTGCTCGGAATGCGACAAACTCGCCTATCTTGCTCATGTCAATTCCATAACAGTCAGGATAGCGAATTTGGGGGGCTGAGGATAGCACGAGAATGCGCTCAGGACCTAAGCGGTCCAACATCTTGAGAATGCTTTGGCGTAAGGTAGTCCCTCTTACAATAGAATCATCGATGATCACCAACGTATCCTTTTTACGCCGCAAAGTACCATAAGTGATATCGTACACGTGTTCTACCAAGGCATTTCGGCTGGTATCTTCTGTGATGAAAGTTCTCAATTTCACGTCTTTTGTAACGACTTTTTCGGTACGTATCTGACGATGAATGATTTGAGTGGCTTCTTTTTTATTCAGCTTTCCTTCCGGTAGAGAGAGTTTCTTTTTTTG
>JAJYSO010000203.1 GCA_021793535.1 Bacteroidota bacterium
GGTGGAGAAATTGGGGTTTTCTTGGGATGAGGTTCACGACATTGCGGAGCAGCTTGAGCATATCAAATCCGAAAAGCTAACCAATAAGCTTGAGGAGTATTTGGGGTATCCAAAGGTAGATCCTCATGGGGATATCATTCCGGATCGTTATGGGAACTTTGATCAGATAGAGCAAGTCCTGTTAAAGGACTGCCTTCCCGAATCAAGAGGTATTTTTACTGGAGTGGCAGACTCTTCCAAATCTTTTTTACAGTACCTGGATAATCAGAAAATCAGTCTTGGAGATGCCATTACAGTGATCAGTAGAGAGGAGTTCGATGAATCCTATGTCATTGCCGTAAATGGGATAGAGAAAAGAATATCCAAAAAAATAGCACAGAACCTTTACTTGAGATTGTGGCCCTAGTTTTTTGGCTCTCTTAAGACGATGCGTGTTCTTGGGCTGTCAATTCGATAATTTTGAGAATGACTTCGGTTGCTTTTTGCATACTCTCTAAAGGGACATATTCGTAAGGACCGTGGAAATTATGCCCCCCTGCAAAGATGTTGGGGCAAGGCAGCCCCATAAAGGAGAGTTGCGAACCGTCTGTTCCTCCTCTTATGGGCTGGATAATTGGTGTAATCCCCGTTTCTTTCAATGCCTTTTTTGCAATCTTTACAATTTGCATGACCGGTTCGATTTGCGCCCTCATATTGTAATATTGATCGTAAATCTGAACGGAAACCAATTCTTTTTCAAATTCTGAATTTAGGGTTTGAGCAACTTTGTGCATGAGCTCTTTACGCGCTTCAAAATGCTCCCTGTCGTGATCGCGGATAATGTATTTTAGAACGCAATGGTCCACGGTGCCTTGTACCTGAGTTAAGTGAAAGAACCCTTCTCTTCCTTCGGTATGTTCGGGGGTTTCCAGTTTAGGGAGGGCGTTGATGTATTTGGAAGCCAAGTACAGGCTATTGATCATTTTTCCCTTCGCCGTTCCGGGATGTACGATTTTTCCCTTGATTTCAATGGTGGCCCCGGCTGCGTTGAAGTTCTCGTATTCCAATTGCCCGATTTGGCCACCATCCATGGTATATGCCCAGTCAGCATTAAATTTTTTGACATTGAACAAATGAGCTCCTCTTCCGATTTCTTCATCTGGTGTGAAGCCCACTCTTACCGGACCGTGTTTGATCTCAGGATGTTGAATTAAGTATTCCATGGCCGTGACAATTTCTGTTATTCCGGCTTTGTCGTCTGCGCCAAGAAGAGTGGTGCCATCTGTGGTGATCAGGGTTTGGCCTTTGTACAATAAAAGTTCCTCGAATTCATCTGGAGAAAGAATCATGTTCTCTTTTTCATTTAAGAGAATGTCTCCCCCGTCATAGTTTTCGATTATTTGTGGACGTACATCTTTTCCGCTGAAATCCGGGGAGGTATCAAAGTGGGAAATGAACCCAATAGTGGGAACTTTGGTTTTTATGTTACTAGGTAAAGTAGCGGTAACATAGGCATTCTTATCGATCTCAACTTCACTCATACCGATCGCCTTAAGTTCTGATACCAGTTTGTTGGCTAAATCCCATTGTTTGGCCGTACTTGGGGTTTCGGAGCTGTCCGGATCACTTTGGGTGTCAAGGGTAATATAGCTTATAAAGCGTTTGAGTAGGTTAGATTTATCAATCATAAGGTAAAGGTTTGAGGTGCCCATACAAAAATAGACATTTGACGTATCGGTTCAAAATATTAGAAACGCTCTCGTGCGTCAAATATTATTTTATTTATTTTTACAAAGTGCCAGAAATAATATTAACCAACTTTGATTTCGGCCAATTATGATCGAACAACTGCTGCTCTTCTTATCGGTTTCGGCACTCTTAACACTTTCTCCAGGCCCGGATATACTCTATGTGGTTACCCAGAGCGTTTCCAATGGAAGTAGATCGGGAATAGCTACGGCTTTGGGGTTGGTCTCGGGGATACCCGTTCACACGACATTCATTGCTTTTGGGATGGCGGCGGTGATCCGCGATCACCCCAGTCTTTTTACTTTTATTAAAATTTTGGGAGCCTTGTATTTGCTTTACTTGGCTTGGATGACCTACAGAGCCGATGCGCGTATACGCCTATCAGATTCGGGCATAGACAAAGCAGATTACTGGAAACTATACCAACGCGGATTGATGATGAATTTGATAAACCCCAAGGTCATTATTTTCTTTTTGGCGTTTTTTCCTGGATTTTTATGGGATCCGCTGGATGGGGTCAGGACTCAGTTTTATGTTTTGGGTTTTGTTTTCTTGTTACAGGCTTTGGCTATTTTTGTCTTGGCCTCTTTATTTTCCGCTGCCTTGTCTGTACCCTTAAGAGAAAACGATCACTTGGCCGTAGTTTTAAAATGGATTCAAGTTTTCGTCTTTATAGGAATAGCGGTATATATCGTAATTTAAAAAAAAGATGAACCACCGTTGATGAAGCTTATGCAGCTGAAAATTCTTTAGTATATTTGAGTATGGATCGCATAAAATTAATAGAATGTCCCCGAGATGCTATGCAAGGCATAAAAAACTTTATTCCGACGGCGAAAAAAGTAGATTATATTCAAGCATTATTGCGTTGTGGTTTTGATACCCTTGATTTTGGAAGTTTCGTGTCGCCTAAGGCCATTCCACAAATGCGAGATACGGCTGAAGTTCTTGCTCAGCTCGATCTCTCTACCACCGAGAGTGATTTATTGGCTATTGTGGCCAATGTACGTGGAGCACAAGATGCTTCAAAATTTCCGGAAATCAAGTATTTGGGATATCCCTTTTCAATTTCAGAGAATTTTCAAATGCGAAATACGCATAAGACCATTGCGGAGTCGGTAGAGATACTCAAAGCCATTATCGAAATTGCTACTCGAACGGATAAAAAAGTAGTGGCTTATTTGTCCATGGGGTTTGGCAACCCCTACGGAGATCCTTGGAATGTGGAAATCGTGGGGAAGTGGACGGAGAAATTGGCCCATATGGGTGTAGAGATCTTATCTCTCTCCGATACAGTAGGAACTTCGGATGCCGAAACCATAACCTATTTGTTCTCTCACCTCATACCGGCTTATCCTGCTATTGAATTTGGAGCCCATTTGCATACGACTCCGGACTCGTGGTATGAGAAGGTAAATGCTGCCTATCGCGCAGGATGCCGACGTTTTGATGGTGCTATTAGGGGATATGGAGGCTGTCCTATGGCCAAAGATGAATTGACCGGAAACATGCCAACTGAAAAAATGCTCTCTTATTTTAACTCTCAAAAAGTGGATACGGGCCTCAAAATGACGAGCTTCGAATCCGCTTATAACAGGGCAGCCGATATCTTTAGCCATTACTTATAATCGACTTTTTTTAAAGAGATTTTGGACCGCTTTTAAGGCGATGATTTTGGGGAATAATTCCTTGAAGATGACGGCGTATTCTGGATCCAATTCCAGCCCATTTTGGAGGTGCTCCAATCCGAGTTTTTTGTTGTTTAAGCATAGGTGTAACCCACCTAATCGGTATTCTATTTCAGTAAAATTGGGATAGATTTTCTTTGCTTCTTCCATCACTTCGAGTGCAGCTTCAAAGTTGTTCATTCCAATGAGCAGGTCGCAACGTGTGATCCAGGTCTCGAAATTGTAGTTCCCCAGTTCCATGCTTTTGATCAAACAAGTACCCGCCTTGTTCTTTTGTCCCAATCGATGATTTATCTCTACGTATCGCTTCCAGTATTCGATGTTTCCTTCGTCGATGGAGATTGCTTTTTCAATAAAGGAGAGCGCCTTTTGATATTGTTCTTTTTCAATAAAAAAATCTGTAAGGGCAGACCAGGTTTTATCTGAAGCCGGGTCTTCTTGCAGGGCTCTGTTGTAATATTTAAGGGCTAGTTTATCTTCGTGATTTTTTTCATAACACTGCCCTAAATGATGATAGACAAAAGGACCTGAATCTTCCATTTCCAGAGCCAATAAATAGCAGTCGATGGCTTCTTTATACCGCTCCAGTTTTTCCAGTGTTTTCCCTTTCTCGATATAGGCCCCTAAGAAGGTATCATCAGAGATGATTGCATAATCGAAGCAGTCTAATGCCTTTTCCAAGTTCTTTGCTCCCAGGTGTTGTAAACCCAGTTGATGCCAGGCAATTTCGGAATATGGAAAGGTGTTGATATACCCTTCCAAAAAAGCTATGGCCTCGGCCCTTTGATCCAAGTAATCAAAACAGTAGATGATGTTGTATAAGGAGGCATAATCATCCGGAGCGTCTTTTAAACAGAGGGCAAAGTATTTTTTTGCTTGCTCGTAGTCTTCTAGAAACATGTACTCCATTGCGATGAGAGAGGGCACTTCATCATCATCGTCTTCTAATAACTTTTCGGCTTTTTTTAAATAGAATATGGCCTCCTCATGCGCGTCTTGCTTGGAGAGGATATTCGCTTTGTATATACAGATGTCCGGGTTGGTGAACGCCAATTCATGGAGTTCGTTTAAGATTTCATCTGCGCGTTCTAGTTTGTTTTCAAAAATGAGAATTTCAACTTCGAGCAGTTTTAATTCAATGGCATGCGGATGTTGGGATAACGCAATCT
>JAJYSO010000204.1 GCA_021793535.1 Bacteroidota bacterium
TTATTGGACACGGTAAATTATCGTCCCCATCAAGACAAGTGCTAACCAAAGGATACCCTTTCCCTGTTTCTAGCTCATTTTTCTTGCCTTTCTACCCCATTTATAAATTTAAAATAATCCAATAGAATCTGGTCATTCACTTCAATCGGTGTAAAGACTTCCAAAATACGCGGTCCCTTTTTTGTGAAAAAGTCTGCTAAATGGGCTGTTAACTCCTCTTGAGTGCGTGCCTGTTGATAGGCAAAGCCATGCATTTTGGCCACATGCTCAGCTGTCAAATGGTGTCTGGTTTCAAAGAATTTATGGAAATAAGGCTCTGTTTTTCTACCGGGTAAAATTCTAAAAATCCCTCCGCCCCCATTGTTGATGACCACTATCCTAAACCCATCCGGGATATAGGCATTCCACAATCCATTGCTATCGTAAAGAAAACTCAAATCTCCACATATCAACGTAGTGGGGATGTCAGACTTAAGAGCAGCCCCCACGGCAGTGGCCACACAGCCGTCTATCCCGCTGGTTCCTCGATTACAATACACTTCAAGATCAGGAGACAATTTAAACAAATTCACATAGCGAACCACACTGCTATTGGACACCTGTAAAACTTGCTTTTCCTTGAGGTGGTTCAATAAAATGTTAAAAACCTTTAAATCTGAAAAGGGAATATGTTGCATGTATACCTCATGGCGTGCATTCCGTCGTTTCCGATTGGCCAACCAAGTTTTTTGATAGTCGCTCTTTTGAGCATGTGTCAAGGGCATAAACCTTTGAAAAAAAGTATTGGGAGAGACATCAAAATGTTTATTCAAACAAAAATAAGTATCAAACGCTTTTTTCTCATCTACATGCCAATGATGTTTGGGCTGATACTGTCGTAAAAAAGCTTTTACTTTCTTAGAGACCACCATCCCACCAAAGGTCAACAAGATATCCGGTTGCAAGGCTTTAAATTGCGCAGCTGGATCTTTTGAGATTTCAATTGGCGCAATGATGTTGTCTATTCGCAAGATAAAATTCTGATGGTGCAAATTGGAAGTTGTCTCCGAAAAAACCAGAACTGAAGGATCCTTTGCCAACCATTCCACATAAGCTGAAGCGATAGAATGAGGCTCGTTCACCCCCACAAGAATCAACTTCTTCTTGCTGGTGTTCCACAGCTTTGCATAGGGCTCTAGCGTTTTTTGTTCAATACCCTTTGTCTCTTGTATAGGGGCAATTTTTAAAGGTTGCGTCTCCGGCTCTTCTACCGTTTCATATAAAGGTTCATAAAAGGGAACATTGATATGTACCGGTCCCTTCCTTTCTATGGCTATATTTAAGGCGAGGTTGATTTCCCGCTCATTATGTCGTTGAGCTTCCCACTTTTTTTGAAGCAGTTTTTGATCCTGCGTATGTTGGTTCAGGACAATTTCAGAATACAAATTCGCCGAATACAAGATGTGATTCGCATATACGTTTTTTTGACGAATGGTCTGCCCGTCTCCGATGTCCAACCGCTCCACCGGCCGATCAGCAGAAATGACCACCAGCGGGATATCACTGTAAAAGGCCTCGGCAACGGCAGGATAATAATTGAGTAGCGCAGAGCCTGAAGTACAACATAAGGCCACCGGCTTTTGCGTACGCTGTGCCATCCCCAAGGCAAAAAAAGCAGCAGAGCGCTCATCTACAATGCTATAGGCCTTAAAATCCGCATGATTTGCAAAAGAGATGGTCAAGGGCGCATTCCGGGATCCCGGGGTGATCACCACATCCACAATGCCCTTTGAGCGACACAGCTCTACCAGACTTTGGGCCAGTGGAATTTTAGAGTACAAATTCTTCATATCTTTACGCGTTTATCTCAAAAACAAGAGCTTAAAAAAACTGTTATCCCTTGGCCGCAATTTACTAAGCAATCTTGTGAATCAAAAAAATATATCTCCATCACAAGCGTATAATTTTGTGGAAGGCTTAAAAAACTCTCGTATCTTTAACCACCAAAATAAAAGCCGATTTGTTAAAGAATCTCTCCATAAAAAATTTTGCACTGATTGAGGATGTCGAATTAAAGTTAAACGATCATCTGACGATCATCACTGGTGAAACCGGGGCGGGAAAATCCATACTTTTAGGAGCTCTTTCACTATTGCTAGGAAAGCGTGCGGATTTAAGCACAATCAAGAACCCCTCTAAAAAATGCATTATTGAAGGAGTTTTTTCAATTGAAAAGTACAACCTCAACGCTCTTTTTAAGGAACAAGATCTCGATTATGACCCTCAGACCATTGTTCGGAGAGAAATTTTACCTTCAGGAAAATCCAGGGCCTTTGTAAATGACACCCCGGTGAATCTTTCCCAACTCAGCGCGTTGGGGGAACACCTGGTCGATATTCACAGCCAACACGAAACGCTTTTTATCGGAGACAGCGCATATCAGTATCGGGTTCTTGATGCTTTGGCCCAAAATCACCCCCTGCTCAAAGCTTACGAAGAGCAACTCAAAACCTACAAATCCTTGGTTAAAGCACTTGAGGAACTTCAAAACAAACAACAAGAGGCCCAAAAAACGTATGATTACCACAACTTCCTGTTAAACGAGCTCTTGGAAAGTAAATTGACCCTAGGGATGCAAGAAGAACTCGAAGAACGTCAACAGGAATTGGCCAACGTCGAGGAATTGAAAGAAAACTTAGCCTATAGTCTAGAACACCTACAACAAGACGAATTGGGTATACACGACCGCTTGCAGGAGGTTAAAAAACGACTGGAGCGCTTGGCTAAATACGGTAGCAACTACCGGGAGATCGGCCAAAGAATGACGAGCGTCTTACTCGAACTAAACGACCTTATTATCGAGATCGAACGCCTATCGGAAAAGGTGGATGACGACCCCCAAGCGCTAGAAATCATCGATAAAAAATTACAAGACCTCTATAACTTACAACATAAACACAATGTGGGTTCCATCGAGGAGCTTTTGGCCATCCAAACGGATCTGGAAGAAAAAGTAGCCACATGGGAAAATGCTGCCCAAGACACCCGTCGCTTGGAAACGAAGTTGGCCTCTTGCCGAGATCAAATGGAAAAGATCGCTCGAGAACTTACCCAAAGACGAAAAGACATCCTTCCAGCTTTGCTCAATTCCATCAAAACCTCTTTAACCAAACTGGGCATGTCAAATGCCACCTTAAAAATTGACATTCGCCCTTGTTCTTCTTTTACCATTCACGGAGCCGATGAAATGACTTGGCTACTCTCGGCCAATAAAGGAGGGCGTTTTCAGGAGCTCAAAAAAAGTGCTTCGGGAGGAGAGCTTTCCAGAATTGCACTGGTTATTAAAAGCATCCTGGCAAAATTCAGTAAATTACCCACCCTCATCTTCGATGAAATCGATACGGGTGTTTCAGGAGAAATCGCACAAAAAATGGGAGATATAATGCATGAAATGGGAAATAACTTACAAGTTATTTCCATCACCCATCTTCCCCAAATTGCGGCCAAAGGGGTGCATCATTTTAAAGTATATAAAGAAATCCAAAACGGGCAAACACAAACGCTTATCGCCGAGTTAAGCCCAAAAGAGCGGTTGCAAGAAATAGCCGAAATGCTCGGAGGAAAAGACCCTTCTCCATCCGCTCTGGCGCACGCAAAGACCTTATTAGACTAAAAATTTTGAACGCATTAATCGATACATACAAACACCAAGGAAAGCGCAATCAGCTCATCGAACTCTTACAAGAAAAAGGGATCCGAGATGAAGCGGTACTCCACGCGATGGCTAAGATTCCCAGGCATTGGTTCATGGATAGCAGTTTTGAGGATCACGCTTATCAGGACAAAGCTTTCCCTATTGCTGCTGGGCAAACCATTTCTCAACCCTACACCGTCGCTTTCCAATCCGAACTCTTGGCGGTAAAAAAAGAAGAAAAAGTGTTGGAAATCGGTACCGGAAGCGGTTACCAAACGGCTGTTCTCTGTGAGCTTGGGGCAAAAGTATACGGCATCGAACGCCAAAACATCCTCTATAAACGCACTAAAAGATTTCTAGAGAAAATGGGATATTACCCCAAACACCTCTCTTTTGGCGACGGATACAAAGGTTTACCACAGCATGCTCCTTTTGATAAAATTATTGTGACTTGCGGGGCGCCAAAAATTCCTCCTGCTCTCCTTAACCAACTTATAATTGGTGGAAAAATGGTCATTCCCCTGGGGGAAGACCCACAAATAATGACGCTGTTGATCCGGAAATCTGCCAAAGAAATCGAAAAAAAAGAATACGGAGAATTTAGATTTGTCCCTATGCTTCATGAAAAGAATTAAAACCAAAAAAATCATTATTTTTATCTCCAAATGAAATCCATGGTTAAAAACGGAATCATCATTGCCATTTTAGTAGTGCTAGAGATAGGAATGGGGTATTACAGCATGGCTGTAAACGATCGTCTCTTCACCCGTTTCTTATTTTTCCTACTCAGTGCGGGACTGGTTTGTCTTGTGGTGATAAAATGTATACATTACACCTTGCCCAGAGAAGATTTAGATCGGGAGAAAATAGACAAGTAAACCTTCCGCCTCCTCCCGTTTCTGACAAAG
>JAJYSO010000205.1 GCA_021793535.1 Bacteroidota bacterium
GAATACTAATAGTGGTATTCATGTTAAAGAGATGCTCAACTAAATATTGCCCCCCCACAACAAGGATAATTCCAAATAGACTGGCTCCTAAAATGGTATGCCTGTGCTTATAGGAAGGAATGAATTCATAACTTAGATTTGCGATTAGAATCCCTAAAAAGGTGATGGGACCTACCAAGGCCGTGGAAATAGAAACCTGAATGGCAATCAATAATAGGCTGATCTGTACCAGGCGTTTGTAGTTGATTCCTAAGGTCACTGACTGTTCTTTACCGAGTAAGAGCACATCCAACTTATGGAGTATTCTGGTTCCGATTAGCAAGGTAATCACTAGCGCGACGGAAGAGATTCCCAATAAACTTGTATTGATGTTGTTAAAACTGGCGAAAAGGTAGCGGTGTACAACATTGAATTCATTGGGATCAATTATCAACTCGAGAAAGGAAGTCATGCTTTTAAAAATTGCCCCCAATATCAGCCCGACCAAAAGCAAGAAGTAGACGTGGATCTTTCGTCGGTGAAAAAGAGAAAAGTATAAGATTAAAGCAAACCCGAACATCAAAGCAACTGAGAGTAGAAAATTGGTTTGTAGTTCAATGACTTGAAAGGTTTTGTCTCCATATAGGAAGACAATGAAGGCTTGGAAGAGAATAAAGACGGCTTCGAATCCCATAATAGAGGGGGTGAGGATTCGATTATTGGTAATGGTTTGGAAAACAACAGAGGAGTAGCCAATACTACAAGAAATAATGCCCATTGCCGCGACTTTTATCAAACGCCGGGGAAGCACGTAATCTGGATTTGAGCCGACCAAAGTGAACATATAAAAAAGGATAACGGCAAGGGTTAATCCGCTTAAAATAAGAATTCGTCTTTTAAGCATATCGAATTCTTTTGCGGATCAGAATTAAAAATATAACACCTCCTACAATACTGATGGTCAGTCCAATTGGGATTTCAAAGGGATAGATTAACACCCGACCGACAATATCGCAAAACAACAATAAAACCGCTCCTAATATTGCGGTATAAGGTAAAGATCTACGCAGGTTATCGCCGTAAAATAAACTGACAATATTGGGAACAATCAAGCCTAAAAAAGGAATGGAGCCCGCTGTTATCATTACTGCACTTACGGTGAGGGATATGCAAATTAAACCGACAATTACTAGCGCACTGTAATTGATGCCCAGACTTCTAGCCATTTCCTCTCCCAATCCGAGTGCGGTGAGTTTATTAGCATACAAATAAGTCAGTAGGACGGCAGGGAGACTGATGTATATTAATTCATAGTTGCCTTGTAAAACCTTTGAGAAGTCGCCAATGAGCCAGGTCTCCATATTTTGGATGATATCAAATCTATACCCGAAAAAAGTGCCAATGGCAGCCAATACGTTACCGAACATGATTCCTAACAAGGGAATATAAATGATACTGCGTTGTTTGACGTGTTTGAGCATTTGCATAAAAATCAAACTTGCCAATACGGTAAACAAGAAGGCAAATCCCATTTGAGTAATTGCCGAAACTCCTGGAAGAAGGATAAAACTGATGAGTATTCCCAATTTTGCAGCGTCCAATGTTCCGGCAGTGGTTGGCGAAACGAATTTATTTAAAGAAATTTGCTGCATAATTAAACCGCTTACACTCAATCCCACTCCAGCCAATACAAGGGCGATCGTCCTTGGGACTCTGCTTATTCTAAATACCTGCGCACCCGTTTCCAACCAACTTGAGTAATGAAGCCAGTCGATTTGTTTTACTCCTATTCCCAATGAGGCTATCACCAAGAAAATAAAAGCAATAATCAATAAAGATTTGCGCATTTAGGAGTATTTATTTAGACTTAATTTAAACAATGCAAACTTAAGCATTAGCACTCTTTTGCACAAGCATGAAAGAGGAATATCTCTTGGCATTTTAAAGGAGTGTTCACCTGTCGAAAAGGATGTTTGGGCGAGACAAGTTAAAAATCAGTTAAACGGGGATAAGTAAAAATAAAGGGCCATTAAATTTACATTATGATTGTAATTTTCTTAAAATAATAATTTTAATATGAAAAAACTACTAATTTTCGTTTTTGCTGCTGTACTGGGAGGTACGCTGGCCTTAGGAGGGTATTTGTATTTTTTCGAACCTGAAAATCAGCAAACTGTATACCGACAGAAGTTTGCAGGTGAAGACCCTTATACGGGCTCACACATGACTACAACGCATTTGGTCACACGGGATTCTAATGCGGGTATCGCCGCAAATCCAGATTTTACGACCGCTGCAGAGAAAACAATTCATGCAGTGGTTCACGTGAAGAATGTTGAAGTGGTGGACGCCCCGAGAAATATTTCTGAATATTTGCGCGGAGTTCGTGGCGGGAAGTATATCCGGGGGATGGGCTCTGGTGTAATCATCACTCCGGATGGCTATATTGTGACCAACAACCATGTGATTGAAGGGGCTAGTGAATTGGAGGTGACCTTGAGCAACAATAAAACTTATACGGCAAAAGTAATCGGAAAATCTCCTCAGGAGGACATTGCTCTCATTAAAATTGACGAAGAAGATTTGGATTATCTTCCTTTTGGGGATAGCAACAGTGCGAAAATTGGGCAATGGGTGCTTGCTGTGGGAAATCCTTTTAATTTGACTTCGACGGTAACTGCGGGAATCATCAGTGCAAAGGGTCGTAATTTAGATGAGGAGGGTACACAAATGCAATCTTATATTCAAACCGATGCAGCGATTAATCCTGGAAATAGTGGAGGAGCACTAGTCAATACCAATGGAGAATTAATTGGTATTAATGCCGCCATAACTTCTCGTACGGGCAATTATATAGGATATAGTTTTGCCATTCCCAGCAATAACGCCCGAAAAATAGTGGAGGATATTATGGAGTATGGAAATGTGAAACAGGCGATTCTGGGTATCATGGGAAGTACGATGAATCCTGAGAAAGCTCAAATGGACGGGCTTTCCCTTTCACAAGGTGTTCTGGTGGCTTCCACTTCGGATGGAGCGTTGAAGGCGGGAATGAAAAAAGGAGACATTATTACCGACATTGATGGGGTGAAGATTAGAAAAATGTCTGACTTGTCTTCTTATATCAAAACAAAACGACCCAATGAAAAGGTGAAAGTCTCGTTTTTTCGGGATGGTAAAGAGAAAAGTGCTACAGTCCAGCTGACCGAATATGAGACCTATGTCATGGTTTTTGATGAGGCGGATTTGGAAGTAGCCAATGCGGATCCTTCTTACTTACGGAATTTTAATGCCAAAAGCGGTGTAAAAATTGCGCAGACTACCTCTAGCATATTACAAATTCCGATGGATTACTTCATCATTATCGGGATTGATGGTCAACCGGTGAGAAGTGTTAAAGATGTCCGAGAAATTATGGAGCAAAAAAGAAGAGGGGAAAGTACGCATGTTACTTTTCAGTCTCGTAGAGGACAACAGGAGACCGTAGTCTTTTAAAAAAAAGAAAATTGTTGTGGGGCGGCCAATCCTTCTCTATTTGTCCGCCCTGCTTCATTCGCAAAAGACAAGTTTCCAAGATCTGGATACTTCCCTTAAAGGAATGTACTTTGGTGAATGGATGTAGAGGTAATGTTAATCCCTATAGTCTTCCGGTATTTTACATATCGGAATGGGGTTCCACTTGTGCCGGTTGATTTTGTGTCGGTATTCATAAATTTTCATGACTTCGGCCTGTCGGTCGGTAAAATCCTGACTGGTCTTTCCTTTTTCTGCTTCCAGCATGGCCCATTCTAACTCGGTATAAGTGGCCCCAATTTGCTCTTCGTCTGAGCGGTTGTCCCCAAAAAGTCCATCGGTGGGCTTGGCTTTTAAAATAGCGTCGTGGATACCCAAGAATTCGGCCAATTCAAAAACTTCCGATTTCATCAGGTCTGCAATCGGATTGAGGTCTACTCCTCCGTCACCGTATTTGGTATAAAAACCAATTCCAAAATCTTCAATTTTATTTCCTGTTCCCGTTACCGCTAACCCCTCTAGACCGGCAAAATAATATAAGGTAGCCATTCGAATTCGTGCGCGCGTATTGGCTAGTGCCAGTTGATGATGGTGAGCATTGGTAGGGGGGAAGGCGCCAATAAGGGTTTCAAAAGTGGAAGTTAATTCTACTCTTAGGGAGCGGGTGTTTTGGTACGAACGTTTTAGCCACTCAAGATGTTGATACCCACGCTGTAATTGAGCGGGAGATTGGTGGATAGGCATTTCTATGCATAAAGTAGGTAATTCTGTAAGTGCACAGAGCGTAGAAACTAGCGCAGAATCAACTCCGCCGCTAATACCTATAACCATTCCATTGAGCTGATGGGTCTGGATATAACTTTTGAGCCACTTGACAATATGACTGATGGTCTTCTTTTTTTTCATGTTTTATTTTTGAAGCTTATGATTTTTTGGTTTTCTCTTTCTCAGGCCATTCCAATTTCGATTATATTTGTCCAAAAGTAAGGCTAAATAGTAAAAATTTAAAACCTTAAGTATAATGTCCTTTTTAAAAACCGACAAAACCGTGAAGAGAATGATG
>JAJYSO010000206.1 GCA_021793535.1 Bacteroidota bacterium
TCTACCCGACATCCTGTCAGTGGGACGGTTGTCTTTAGTAAATACCATCCTGGAAAATATTTGGTGGCTTGGCATCCCAAGTCCAGCGAAAAAAATGAACGAACTACCGTAGTGGTGGAGCACCCTCAGTATGGGGAAGTATTGTATCGTCAGATTGCCGGCGCGGTCGCCAGGAGAATCGTTAATTATGCTGTTGTGGGTGAGCCTGTGGTACAAGGGGAAGACAGTGGGTTTATAAAATTTGGCTCGCGGGTAGATGTTTTTTTACCTTTGGGAACGCAAATTGAAGTGAAACTAAATGAGAAGGTGAGAGGTGGAGAAACAATATTGGCAAAGTATAGCTGATAAAATCTAGCTAAGATGACAAAGATTGAAAAAGAATTGCAAGTGGCCTTTGAAGAGGCAGTGAAGCGAGTGACCGAAACCCAAATTAATTTTGCGCCGGATGTCAAATTAAAATTTTATGCCTATTACAAACGTGCTTTGGGGAACGCCTATGAGATTAATCCCATTGAGAACAGTTTGAGTGATAGCTTGATACGCGGCTTTAAAATGAATGCCTTATTCCAAGTTTCTAAAATTTCGGTGCAAGAGGCCATGGAAAAATATATTGCCTTGGCTGACGAATACATTCCTTAATAATTTATATATTAGTGCTGCTTTTGATTAAAAACACTTAGTAGATGCGTGCATTGGTTATTTCTGGGGGAGGGAGTAAAGGCGCATATGCCGGAGGAGTTGCAGAGCATTTAATAAGGGTACAAAAGAAAAAATACGATCTCTTTGTCGGAACCTCTACGGGGAGTTTGTTGCTCACGCATCTCGCCCTTGGGAAGATTGATAAACTCTATCGTTTATATACGGAAGTCAATCAAAAGAGTATTTTCAATCGCAACCCTTTTGTCATCAAAAAGAAAGGGAACCGAGAGTATGTAGGAATCAATTACTTTAATACCCTGTTGCAATTCATTAAGCACAAAAGAACTTTTGGGGAGAGTGAAAACCTAAAGAAGCTGATTAACAGCAATCTTTCGAAAGAGGAATATGAGCGCGCCCGAATAGAAACTTCAGATATTGTGGTCACGGTTTCAAACCTTACCAAAGGTGTTGTGGAGTACAAGTCAATACAAAAGTACAGCTACGAAGAATTTTGTGATTGGATTTGGATTTCTTGCAATTTCGTTCCCTTTATGAGCCTAGCCAAACGAAAGGGGAATGAGTATGCAGACGGAGGCTTCGGCGCATTAGTACCTATTCGGGAAGCCATTCGAAGGGGAGCTACCGAAGTAGATGCAATTATTTTAAAAGCTGAGAACCTGGATCGGCGTCAGGTATTGGGCAAAAACCCTTTTTCTTTGATGATGAGTCTTTTTCAGTTCATGTCCAATCAGATTGAGAGCAACAACGTTATTGAAGGAGACTTGGTGGGGCAACTCAAGAACGTAGACATCAACCTGTATTACACCCCCAGTAAACTAATTGAAAATTCGTTAATCTTTGACAAAACCTTGATGAAAAACTGGTGGCAGCAAGGCTTTGAATACGCTTCGAGGCGGGCCGTTGAAAAGCAGGATCCGACCCTTGTCAAGAAATGGATTGAATTTTTAAAAAGACAAAACCCCTTTAGTTGAAGCGGTATGAAAATCAATGCACAAGCACTTCGAAATAGTAAACTGATTTTTCAATTTTAACACGACTTAACTTTATCATGCAAAGAAGCATTTTCTTTTTTTTCCTGTTCTTGGGCTATTGTACTTTTCCATCCCAAGCACAGCAATACCGACCCGATCAACTTTTTGTAACAGATTTCTATAACCACAAGGGGAATTTATTCCGTAGTGCTAATGGAAAACCTTCTGCCCATTATTGGCAAAATGAAGCAAACTATCAGGTAACCGCCAATTTTAACCCCAAGAACATGATTCTCAAAGGAAAAGTAGAAATTACCTACACCAATAACAGTCCAGATGAGCTGGATTTTTTGTGGCTTCAAATGGATCAAAACGAAGAGAATTCAGATGCGAGACAACGTCAGATGCGCCGGTCAGATCTATCCAAAGAAGCTTCGAAGGGTTATGTGATTGACGATTTTAAAATAAAGAGAGGGGATAGGGTATTGGATGCGGATTATGCTGTCTACGGAACGCGTTTACGGGTGGATCTTAAAGAGCCAATGAAACCGGAAGAGCAGTTGAACCTCAGTATTTCCTATAATTATGAGCTAAGAGAAACCGGGGGAGGGGGACGTTCGGGCTATATGGATACGGAAGAGGGACGCATTTATGAGTTTTCCTATTGGTACCCTCGAATGGCCGTTTACGATGACTACTACGGTTGGAATACTTTGCCTTTTATAGGCGGTGGGGAAATGTATTTGGATTATGGTGATATCGATTATAAAGTAACGGTGCCTTCCGACCAAGTAGTGGTCGGATCGGGTGTTTTACACAACGCCGATGAGATTCTCAATACAAAAACGCTAAATCGTTTAGAGAAAGCAGCACAGTCGGACAAGGTGGTGATGATCCGCTCCGATAAGGAGCTAGATGAAGCGGTTACCCAAACCAAAACCCCTACGACGACTTGGCATTTTAAAATGAAAAATACACGAGATGTTGCCTGGGCGATGTCAACTGCTTTTATCTGGGATGCTGCTCGGATTAACCTCTCAAAAGGCAAAACGGCCTTAGCTCAGTCAGTATATCCCAAAATTTCTACCGAAGAAGGAAGGGGTTGGGCCCGGTCCACTGAAATGCTCAAATTTTCGACGGAGTATTTTTCTAAGTATTTAATGGATTACCCTTATAAGGTCGCAACCAGTGTGGCAGGCATTGTAGGGGGGATGGAGTTTCCCGGAATTGTTTATAACGGCTGGCGTTCTCAAGAAGGATTGATGTTCCTATTGGCTTCTCATGAAATCGGACACACGTGGTTCCCGATGATCGTGGGTAGCGATGAACGCCGAGATGCCTTTTTGGATGAAGGGCTAAATGTTTTTATGGATATTTATGCGCAAGAGGCATACAATCATGGAGAGTTTGCCCCTAAACGGGATGGAGAGTATGCTCCGGGAGGTGGAAATCCGAACGATGAGATCATTGCCGTTATGGATAAATTAAAAAATGGCCCCACCATTATGACGCCTCCAGATGCCGTGAAGAGCAAGGATACGCATCCGCTGGAATACTTTAAGGCGGCCCATGGTTTGGTGTTGTTAAGAGAAGTGATTTTAGGACCTGAAAAATTTGATTTTGCTTTTAAACAATACGTGAAAAGATGGGCGTATAAGCACCCTCGACCAGAGGATTTTTTCAGAAGTATAGAAAATGCTTCGGGAGAAGATTTATCTTGGTTCTGGAATGGCTGGTTTTATCACAATTGGCAATTGGATCAAGCTGTGGAAGGGGTGCGATATGTGAAGGATGATCCTGTAAAAGGAGGGCTGATCCAACTCCAAAACAAACAGCCCATGGCCATGCCTATTTTGATGAAGGTAGTAGAAGAAAACAATAAAGTTCATCACCTCACCATTCCCGTGGAGGTGTGGAGAACGGGAGCTGTGACAGAAGTTAAGGTGCATTCGAGTTCTAAAATTAAAGCGGTGATCTTAGATGAAAAACATGAACTTCCCGATATAGACCGCAGTAATAATCATTGGAAGAGTTGATTTTATCTTGGAAAAGAAGAGTGGGTTAACTGGGCAAGCTCTTTTTCCCATGAGGGAAAGCGATGTGCAAAAGTTTTTTCAAACTTTCCTTTATCCAGTACGGAATAGGATGGGCGAGCGGCTGCAGTAGGGTAGGCATTGCTGGGTATGGGAAGTAGTTTTCCAGAATAGGAAAGGGCTTCCATGATGTTCTTGGCAAAATCATACCAAGATGCTGTTCCTTGGTTACCAATATGATAAACCCCAAATTTTGCCGTGCGTAAAGCAAGGATCTTTAAGATAGCCTGGACCACTGTATGCGTATGCGTAGGTGTGCCGAACTGATCAGAGACTACGCGGATTTCCTTGTGAGTCTGTGCTAATTTTTTCATCGTGAGGTAAAAGTTGTGTCCAAAATTGGAATACAGCCACCCGGTCCTTAAAATAAAATAATTTTCCATGTTTTTCTGGATGTACTGTTCACCTTCTAATTTTGTTTGGCCGTAATGGTTAATTGGGAAGGCTGCATCTTGCTCATGGTAGGGGCGGGTGGCCTTACCATCGAAGACATAGTCCGTTGACATATGAATCAGCACGGTTTTTGTCTTTTGGCAAGACTTTGCGATATACTCCAGCGCAGAGGCATTCACTTTGGTGGCGATTTCCTTTTCTTTCTCTGCTTGATCCACCTGGGTATACGCGGCGAAGTTCAAGATATAATCATATGTAGCATCTGGGGTAAAAAGCTTTGAAATGGCTGATTTCTCTGTAATATCCAGCCGGGCAGAACCATAAAAATCCCAAGTCCCCGCATCTTTATATCGCCGAAGTGCATATTGTAAACTCTGACCGAGTTGCCCATTTGCTCCTAAAACTGCAATCCTAGGCATTTTTATAA
>JAJYSO010000207.1 GCA_021793535.1 Bacteroidota bacterium
ATCTTAACGGCTACTCTTGCTGTGAACTCGGGATTGCTTTTGAGCGTAAGAGAGAAATCTATTTTTGATTGATTTTTCTCTCCTGTTTCTCCCACTCTAATCACATGGCCACCATGAAACATTTCCTGATGATTTTTTTTGAAATCCTCCTCTGAAATAAAGTTTACTTCCGTGTCGTACTCTTTAAAATAATTCTCCATATGAATGATTTGGTCTTCTATGGCGCTCTTATCAAAACCTGGCTTTGTCACTACAAAACATTGACGATCATGAGTTTGAAAGCCTTGTAAAGTGGTGTCTTGCTTTTCAATCTGATCTAAAATATGCTGTTTGGGTACCGTGTATTGAACAGCATATTTTACACCTTTTATTCTTTTGAGTGCATCGGAGTGACCTTGACTTACCCCTTTGCCCCAAAAAGTGAAGGTTTTTCCATGAGGTAGAACACATTCGGATAAAAGTCTGTTTAAGGAAAATAAACCAGGATCCCATCCCATCCCAATCATGGCTGTTTTTTGGTGTGGTTTTGCCTTGGCTGCTAAAGTGTCATAATATTCAGGGATGCGTTGATGGTTATCGTAGGTGTCTACCAAATTGAAGTGTGTTGCTAGTTCAGGAGCCATTTGTGGAATGTCTGTAGCAGAACCTAAAGCCAAGATGAGTACGTCCAACTTATCTTTGTAGTCCATAATTTGGCCAGCTGCTTCCATAAAGGGATGTTGAAAGCTCTTGGGGTCTCGCCGGGTGAATACTTTGATCAACTCCATATCCGGTGTGGCCTGAAGTGCAGAGACTAAACCTTTCCCCAGGTTGCCGTATCCCATAATACCTACTTTGATTTTTTTCATGCTAAAACGTCTTTCATTGTGTATAAGCCTTTTTCTTTTTCCATAAGGAAGCGAGCCGCTTTAATAGCCCCTTTACCAAATATTTTTTTACTGAGAGCGGTATGTTTGATTTCGATAACTTCATCGGTTCCGGCAAAGATGACCGAATGTTCCCCCACGATGCTCCCCCCTCTTAGTGATAAGACACCGACTTCGGCAGGGTCGCGCTTTTGATGCTGAAGGCTTCGGTCCTTTACCATGTATGCCTTTTTTCTAGTTGCTTTTATGGTGTTGAATAATAATTCTGCAGTACCGCTTGGTGCATCCAATTTGTGGTGGTGGTGTTTTTCGATAATTTCAATATCAAAATCTTCCAATACTTTGCTCAACTGAGCCACGAGCGTATCGATGGCATTGATCCCCACACTCATGTTCTGTGCGTATAAAATGGGCGTGCTTTGGCTCAGGTCGTGTATTTGCTTCAATAATTGTGGAGATAGGCCCGTAGTTGCAATGACCGCTCTTTTCCGACGGGATTGAATAAATCGTAATAGGGCGGGAGTGAGTGATTTATTGGAAAAGTCGATTATACAATCGAAATCCTCTTTTATCCCTTCAAAATTGGAATAAACTGGGAAATTGGCTGTTGCAGGATGAGCTCCCACTCCTGCCGCAATTTCCACTGTGTCTTCTTCTGTGATCAATTGCGCAATGATTTTTCCCATTGCGCCTGTAGCGCCGATTAAAAGGATTTTCATTTTTTTTGAGTTTTTGATTTTAATAAGAATCCATCTGTATAAGGAAATACCGTATAGGGTACATGCCTTTTCCGATAGGGTGTGGCGTGTAAAATTGATCCGGATAAATTCTGTTGAAACCCGTGATCATCAGATGGGATCACGATGTCTTTTTTAATGGATAATTTTTGACACCTCTTGCAATAGGGCAAGGTCTATCATCGTTTTTCTTAAGGTATCTTCTGTGTTTTTAGAGGCCTTGTACAAGGGGAGACGCAGCCGCTCTGCATCCCTACCTAATATTTTCATGGCCGCCTTTAAAGGAATGGGGTTCGTTTCCATAAAGAGCGCATCGATAAATGCTTTGTGTTTGGTTTGAATTTCCCATGCTTTTTCGATATCGCCATTAAAAAAGTATGCACACATGTTGTGGACTTCTGCGGGACAAACGTTGGCCCAGACAGAGATGACCCCCGATCCTCCCAAAGACAATACCGGAAGCACCACATCGTCATTACCCGAATAAATCGCAAAATCTCTCGGAACCAAACTTTTAACTTTACAGGTATACGATAAGTCTCCCGTGGCATCCTTCAAACCGATGATATTGGGGATTTCTGCTAAAAGTGCAACCGTCTCAGGGGCTATGGTCATGCCTGTTCTTCCCGGGACGTTATACAATAGTACAGGAATGGACACTGCATTGGCCATAACTTTAAAATGTTCATAAAGCCCTTTTTGACTGGTTTTGTTATAATAGGGGGTGACATGCAAGAGGGCGTCTGCTCCGGCCTCTTCACATAGTTTGGATAAATTTATGCCGTGCCGGGTGTCATTGGAGCCCGCACCGGCAATAACGGGAACACGATTCTTGACTTTACCGACGACAAATTTTACCACTTCCACTTGTTCTTCATCTGTCATTGTAGAGGCTTCACCGGTTGTGCCTGCAACTAAAATTGCATCCGTCTTATTCTTCAAATGAAAGTCTACTAATTCACTTAATTTTTTAAAGTTAACGCTCCCGTCTTCGGAGAAGGGAGTTATGATCGCTACTGCGCTACCTTTGAATAGACTCATTTTTTATGGATTAAATTTACTGATTAATAAGGATTTAAGTAAACAAATTTAATCTATATGAAGATACTAACCAATGATAACCAGATGAATTTGCAATCTAATTTTTTAAATAGAGAGTAAATGTTATTTTACAGCGTTAAGGCTTAAATCCAAGTTAGAAACGGAATGGGTTAAGGCACCGCAAGAGATAAAGTTTACGCCGCATTCTGCATATTGTCGAGCCGTTTTTAAGGTTATCCCACCACTGGACTCGGTTAAGCATTGTCCGTTAATAATAGCTATGGCCTTTTTGGTGTTTTCGAAAGAAAAGTTGTCGATTAAGATCCGATCGACACCTCCACAAGTTATTATTTCACGAATTTCGGATAGGTTTCGTGCTTCTACGATAATTTTTAAATCCAGCTTGTGGTCTTTTAGGTAGGCTTTTGTTTGGCTAATGGCTTGTGAAACCCCTCCAGCAAAGTCAATATGATTGTCTTTGAGCATAATCATGTCATACAACCCAAACCGGTGGTTGACTCCTCCGCCAATGCGCACTGCCCATTTTTCGAGGACTCGGATTCCTGGAGTGGTTTTTCGCGTATCTAGAATTGAGGCTTTCGTGCCTTTTAAAGCTTCCACGAATTGACGTGTTTTCGTTGCGATTCCACTCATGCGCTGGAGTCCATTCAGCATCAAGCGCTCTGACTTTAAAATCGACTGGCTCTTTCCAGAGATTCGAAAAACAAGATCCCCATTTTCAAGGGGTTCTCCGTCTTGTTTAAACACTTCCAATTTCAATTCGGGATCGACAAAATCAAAAACACGTTTCGCAAATCCTACTCCTGCCAGTATGCCTTTTTCTTTGGCCATAAGTTCTGCTTTTCCCATGGCCGCTGATGGGATGCAGGCTAAAGAACTGTAGTCGGCATCTCCCACATCTTCCCTGATTGCATTGATGATAATGCGCTGGACTTCTTTTTCGAATGCTGTTTTATTCATACTCGATAATTTTCGCTAAAATAAGCAAATCCTTTTGTTGTAAAAAAGCGTTTGTAGGAGCAGAAAAAAGATATTCTTTCCATAGGGATATTGTTGATGAGATCATAAAAAATGAGAAATAAAATTGATATATTCGCAATCATTCTCGACAAAAAGACGGATTGAATTCCAAACTTTGAGAGAAAGAGAACAAGAAGGAATATCAGCACTATTTAAATCGTAGCGAATACGTCACAACGCAGTTAGAATTGCCCTTTTAAAAACACACAACCTTATGCAATTTTCAAATAACATTAAGCTAACAGAAGAGATTACGAGACTTAAGCAAGAGAAGAACGCAGTTATTTTAGCGCATTATTACCAAGAAAGTGCGATTCAAGAAGCGGCAGATTATGTTGGAGATAGTTTGGGATTGGCCATAAAAGCATCCAAGACAAATGCGGATATGATTGTTTTTGCCGGGGTACTCTTTATGGCCGAAACGGCGAAATTGCTCAACCCCAGTAAAAAGGTAGTCTTACCGGATTTGGAAGCAGGCTGTTCTTTGGCTGATTCTTGTCCACCGGATAAGTTTAAAAAATTCTTGGCGGCCTATCCGGATCATAAAGTAATCTCTTATATAAACTGCAGTGCGGAGATTAAGGCAATGAGTGACATTATATGCACTTCTTCAAATGCCGTGGATATTGTAAATTCTTTCCCTAGAGACCAGAAACTTATTTTTGCTCCGGATAAGAACTTGGGCAAATACATAATGAAGGTAACCGGACGTGATTTAGTGCTATGGCAAGGTTCCTGCATTGTTCACGAAGCTTTCTCCTTTGATAAATTGTTGAAATTAAAAATTCAGTATCCTGAGGCCAAAATTGTTGCACACCCAGAGTCGGAACCTC
>JAJYSO010000208.1 GCA_021793535.1 Bacteroidota bacterium
CCTCCACTGAGCATACCGATTCCGATACCCAAGTCAAATCCCGTTAGGTAGGTAGAGTTTGCAGTTCCTCTTTTGGAGTGTGGGGCCATGTTTACATAAATGGTTTGCAATCCAGGAAAGAGGATCCCGTATCCTAATCCGATGACCAATGCTGCAGCTATATAGTAGTAGATGTTTCCAAAATTTGCAAAGAGCACATAACCGGTTATAATTAAGGATATGGCCACGGTAAGTGTTTGATGCAAATACCCTTTGTCCATCAACTTCCCAGCGTTTACTCTTGAGATGATGATTCCCAATGCAAGAAACAAAAAGAAGGTTCCGGCATTGTGGATTCCACTTTGTTGACCGTAAATTACTGCATAAGCGGCGATGGTCCCCCAACCAAAAGAAAGGAAGAGTTGGTTGAAAAAGATGGGAAGGGCGTTTAATAAGATAAAACGATCGAAAGATAACGGGCCGATTTGATCCTTGGATGAGCGTTCGGGAGTTTCGATAAAAAAACTCATCAGTATTCCGAGCACACCTATTCCAAGTCCCCAAGTAATAAGGGTATGGAATCCATAGGAGTTGTAGACGGCTACGGCAATGTATGGCCCAATCGCCATAGCGATGTTCATTGTCGTTCCAAAATAACCAATCCCTTCTGAACGTCTTTCGGCAGGAATAACGTCTATGGCGATGGTGTTGATGGATACCGTAGAGAGCCCCCAAAACAAACCGTGGATGAACCGCAAAATAACAAAGGCTAAAACGGCAATGACAAAATAATATCCGATGAAAGTGGCTACGAAGAGCGTAAGGCCAATTAAAAACAAAGCCTTTCGAGGGTAGGCATCTACCAAGTATCCGCTAAAAGGACGGATGATCAGCAGAGCCAATACATAAGAAGACAACACGATTCCAATCTGAGATTGGGCGACGCCAAGGTGTTCAGACAGGTATAGCGGGATGGTGGGCATTAATAAGTTAAAAGCGCTTCCCATTAGCAGATTCGTACCTGCTGCTATGACAAAACTTTTATTCCAAAGCTTTTGCTTCATAATGACAGAAAAAGGACCACAAAGTTACACCTGAATGGGAGATTTTTTGAGTAGTACGCTGGTTATTTTTTGGAGCCAGAGTAGATTTTATACTGTAAAAGTCTTGACTCTAAAGGACCGTTGAAGAGCTTGATTTTCCGAGAGGTTCGAAGCCCAACATTTTTCATAGCTTCTTTTTCCGAGGTAATGAACCAAGCCTCGGTATCGGGATACTGATTTTTTAAAGTATCCCCTATCTTTTTGTAAAAATCAGGAATATTTATGGCCATTCGTTCACCATAAGGGGGATTGAAGACCAGTTGCAAATGTTTTTCGGTAAATTTTTCAGAGGTAAAGAAATCGGCTTTATAAACCTGAATAAAATCGGAAAGACCGGCATTATCGATGTTTTCTTGGGCCTTGCTTACCGCTTCTTTGGAAATATCATAGCCGATGAGGGCATATCTGCAATCTTGGACTTTCTTTAGCTGGGCCTCTTTAATTAAGGCAAACAGATCCGGATCAAAATCTTTCCAGTTTTCAAATCCGAACGGTGCGTGATTGAGGTTTGGGGGGATCTTGCAAGCGATCATGGCTGCTTCGATGAGCAAGGTCCCGCTTCCACACATCGGGTCCAAGAAATCAGATAACCCTCTCCATCCGGAGAGCAGGAGCATACCGGCAGCCAGCACTTCGTTAATTGGAGCCTCTCCGGTGCTTTCTCTATATCCTCTTCGGTGAAGAGAACTTCCTGAACTGTCCAGAGACAAGGTACAAGATTGGTTATGAATACGGATATTGAAACGCACTTTAGGCTGATTCAGATCGACGTCGGGTCGCTTTCCTGTTTTGTTCCTGAATTGATCGACAATAGCATCCTTTGCTTTTAGGGTAACGTATTGGCTGTGCCTAAATTTATCAGAATGAACGGTAGAATCTATGGCAAAAGATTCATTTTCATCTAAGTATTCGGACCAGTTTACGGCGTAGAGTTTTCGATAAAAATCGTCTTCAGAAAAAACTTTAAACTCAGCAATGGGTTTGAGAATACGCAGGGCTGTTCGCAAGGCTAAATTAGCTTTATACATAAACCCCAAGTCCCCTTCGAACGCGACACTTCGCACACCAGGTTGGATTTTTCCCGCCCCTAAATTTTTCAGTTCTTGAGCCAATGTATCTTCTAAACCAGCAAAGGTTTTGGCTGTCATTTTAAAGTTTTTCATCAGGATGGATTATGGAGCAAAAATAAGAGATTTAAAGATGAGGAGATAAGAGAAGTTAAAAATCTTCTAAAGAAATCCAGAAAAGATTGCCTTTAAAAACCAAGTCGCCTGTGCGGAGCAATGAGGTGACTGGGGAAGTTGCTGATCCTTTCACAGCCGATTTGTTCCATTACCTGAAGGAGCTGGCGTTTGATGATGGAGACCGTGTGCGTACCTCCTTTTTTGCCCAGTGCAGCTGTTCCGTAATTAAAACTCCTACCTAAAAAAGTGAAATCCGCTCCGCAGGCTAGCGTACGAGCAACGTCGGGGCCGGAACGCAATCCGCTGTCCATCATGATCTTGATTTTATCTTTATAAGTAGGTGCTAAATTTTGCAGTACGCGGATTGTAGAGGGGCCAGCATCCAATTGACGGCCTCCGTGATTGGAAATAATCACGCCATCTAAGCCCAATTTTATAGCCTGTTGTATATCTTGTTCACTAGATAAGCCTTTTATCACGAGCTTCCCTTTCCATTTGTCCCGCAAAGCTTTCACCCGCTTTTCATTCAAGCGACCGTCAAAAGTTTGGTCCATGAACAGGCCAAGGTGGTGTAGATTCATTCCTTTGGGAATATATTTTTCCATCGTTTTAAATTTTGGAGTACCATAGCGCAGGGTTCGTAGCGCCCATTCCGGTCGACTTAAGATTTGTAAAATATTACGCATACTCATACGAGGTGGAACACTTAATCCGTTTTTGATTTCTTTGTTGCGGTAACCAAAGGTAGGTACATCCGAAAGAATGACCAGAACTGGGCAACCTGCAGCCTCGGCCCTATCCAGCAAGTCATTGGTGAGCTCTTCCTGTACCGGGTGATAAAGCTGGAACCATGCCCTGCCTTCCGTTATTTCGCTAATTTTCTCAATGCTTGTCGTACTGACCGTGCTTAAAATAAAGGGGATGTTATAGTCCAGGGCAGCCTGGGCCAAAATCTCCGGAGTTCCCGGCCAGAACAAACCTTGTAAGCCTACGGGAGCAATCCCAAAGGGGGCATCGTATACATGACCGAAAAGGGAGGTACGCATATCGACTTTCTTTCGGTTGGAGAGGTATTGCGGCATCAGTTCGACTTCGCGGATTTCAGCAGTATTTTTGTGCAAGTTTAACTCCTCATTGCATCCGCCATCAAGGTAATCAAAGGCAAAGCCGGGAATGTGTTTCTTGGCTTTTTCTCGAAGATCTTCAATAGCGGGATACCGCGGATCGTATTTAAATTCCATCATTAGTGTATTTTAAAAACCAGATGTTCTTTGTGTTATATTCATGGGTTACAGGTGCAAAAGTGAGTTGCGCGATCACCACGAAGATAATTAATTCGGCCGGTGAAATAAGCATGGGATAGAGATTGTTTAAGACAAGCGGAAAAGAGCTTTGGCAGGTAAAAGAAGATTGGGAAGGATAAGCGGATCGGTCTACATCAAATGGAAAAGTAAACGTTAATTTTTTAGAAAAACCAGAAAGAAGACCGATATTATCCCTAGTTTCAGCCCACAAAATTAGGTATGCCTCCTACAAAATCAACTGCGAAACGATTTTTTAAAAAACACTGGAGCAATGTGCTGTTGGTGTTTTTTATTGTGCTGATGATTTTTCCTCAAGTACGCCTTCCCGTTGTGGCTACTGTGCAGCGTGTAATTGCCTTTGCACCTTCCACTACTAAAGACGGAGCTGTTTTGCAAGACTACAATTGGTCATTAATGGATTTGGAGGGTCATTCCCTCTCCTTTGACAGTGCTAAGGATCAAGTGGGTGTGCTGAATTTTTGGGCGACTTGGTGCCCGCCCTGCGTTGCTGAAATGCCTTATTTTCAACGCCTATACGACCGGTACGGAGACCGGGTACAATTTTATTTTGTGTCGGATGAGACTCCTGAAGTCATTCATAGTTTTATGGCCAAACATCAGTATACTTTGCCCGTGCAAATTATGCGAGGCCCTCCTCCTGAAAACCTCCAATCTAAAGCATTGCCTACTACTTTTATCTTTGGGAAAGACGGAAAGATTCACGTTAAAAAAAGAGGATCTGCTAAATGGGACAGCAAAAGTGTTTTTAATTTATTAGACGAACTTCTGGCAGAGTAATCGTTCTGGAAAGAAGGGTAAAAATACGTTCCCTATAGTATTTTAATCTGGTTATCATTACTTTTGGCCCTTTCCAATTGGTCATCATGTTAGCTATTTTCCTCCCCATTTTGAGATCG